>JANMDF010000127.1:0-1620 GCA_031376145.1 Alphaproteobacteria bacterium | reverse complement strand
TCATTGCGAGGCGTAAGCCGAAGCAATCCAGCCAAGAAACAACTTTTAAATCGCCCTGCTGCATGCGCGATAAAGATAAAATCCCTTCTAATTTGTGATGCACATCATGAATTATGTATTTATCTAAAATTGTAAATAATGTGTTGAAGATCACACTTGAATCATGTATAGTGATCTTAATCATAAAAAATATGAGACAACATAGATGTAGAGCTGAAGGACAGTTACCACAAGGGTTGCTGTCCTGACACCACCCACCTGTCACCGTTGTGACAGTTAGCTGATGCTGTTGCTATCGTAACAGCCAACCACCGGTGTTGTCCGCACTTAAGGACAGGCGTTTAACCCACTATCACAATGGGATGACCGATGGATCGACGCGACTACAGTACTGCTGCGATTGACGTCTGGAGTGCGGCTGGCCGCCACGATATGGCTGCCTGCGCCTTTGCCGAGGTTGACCATGCCCGCACCAACGGCATGAGCATCAGTGATGTGGGGAATATTGATCTTGAAGAACGCGATTATGATGTTGTAACCGGTACATATCGATATTACCGCCGTCAGCGCCGCAGCCGTGGGGCGCACATGAACCTCCTGGATCATGGCGAAATTGTCTTAAGCAACCGCGATGGCGTCATCATGGGGATGGGTATTACCACCCTGCTGAAGGGCGTCATGATGACGGGTCTGGGTGGCTTTCTCCTGGCATTGCTGGGTATTTCCAATATTTTTCTGACCTTACTGGGACCCATGCAGCCGTATGTCATGCCAGTGATCAATGAAACGCAGAAATGGCTGGCCTGGGCAGAGAAAATGGGCGTGCCGGTGCATACCCTGGAAGAAAAACTGCTGAACCGCATGGAAAAATATTTCAGCGTTCCGAAAAAGATTTATCACTATGGCCTGCTGACCGTCCTGGGGCGTGGAGCTGGCTCTTTCTGGCTCAGTTCGGCCTGTTTTGGCCTGGCGGCGTACGGCTTGCCCAGCATGATGGACAAAGCCATGCTGATGGGCAGTGGTGCCATGCTGCTGTATGACAGTGGCCGCAAGTTGATGCAGGATGTGACCGTGTACAATATCATTAATCACCCCATGGAAGTCATGCAGCGCACCCAGGCAACAGTACGCGCCTATGAGGCGCGGGTAATGGAAAAAGCCCCTGAGCCAGTCAAACAGGGAATGCGCACGGTCGAACAAGGTATTGCCAATATCCCTGCGCCACAGATGCTCCAGATTGAAAAAGCCGTTGCCACTTACGGCGGGCCTCTGCTGCAGCAGATGCTGGCCACGGTGCGGCAGCTGCCGCCGCTGGATGTGGGTAAAATTGCTGGTGCGCTGGAGCAGATTCATGTTAGTGATGTGGTGAACGCACCGGAGAAACTGCGGGCAGCGGGTGCCAGTATGGCACAAAAACCCCTGCCCGAGTTGATGCCGGATATGTCGATGTTCGCCAACCTGGCTGATGAGTTCAACAGTTATGCCCGTCAATCTCAACAAGTCGTCCGCTAAGAAAAAAGCCCGTCGCCCGTCGATTATCCCGCAACGCTGGATTGAAGCCCTGGGTGGGGCGCGCAATTTTTATGCCATGCTCACCCTGCCGGTGGCGTTGCTGGGGGT
>JANMDF010000119.1:0-1967 GCA_031376145.1 Alphaproteobacteria bacterium | reverse complement strand
CCCGTGGGCGCTGTGTACGACACTACCTGGCTACACGCACTCACACTGGCACTCACACTGATATTTGCTGGGCATGTGATCGTCGGCACAATATTGTCGGTCACCGTCACGGTAAATGAGCAGGTCGCCGAATTGCCCGCCGCATCCGTCACGCGGAATGTGTTGGTGGTCACGCCGACCGGGAAGCTCGCCCCTGAGGCCAAGCCCGCCGTCTGCGTGGTCGCAGCACCCGCGCAATTGTCTGCCCCCGTAGGCGCTGTGTAGGACACAACCTGGCTACACGCACTCACACTGGCACTCACACTGGTGTTCGCAGGGCAGGTGATCGTCGGCACTTGATTGTCGGTGATGATGACGGTGAAGCTGCAAGTCGCGGAATTGCCGGAGGCATCGGTGACCAAAAAGGCATTCGTAGTCGTACCGATTGGGAAGGCCGAGTTGCTGACCAAGCCTGCGGTCTGTGTCGTGGTCGAACCAGCGCAGTTGTCAGCACCGACTGGGGCGGTGAAGGCCACCACTTTCGAGCAGAGGCCGGGGTCATTGTTGCCCGTGATATTGGTTGGGCAGGTGATAGCGGGCAACACGTTGTCGCTGACAATGATATCGAAGCTGCAAGTAGCGAAATTACCATAGGCATCACCCACAAAATAAGCATTGGTGGTCGTGCCGACGGGGAAGGCTGAGCCGCTGGCCAAGCCTGCGGTCTGTACGGTCGAACCAAAGCAGTTGTCGGTACCGACTGGGGCGATGAAGGTCAAGATAGTGTCGCACGCATTCACACCCGCACTCACACTGAAGGAAGCCGGACATGTGATGGTCGGGAGTTCGATGTCCAGCACATCCACGTAAAAAGAGCAGGTGGCACTATTGCCAGACCCGTCGGTAATCTGATAGACCTGCGTCGAGATCCCTACGGGAAAGTTGGCCCCAGATGGAAGCCCGGAAACCTGAACGGGGGTCGCACCGCCGAGGCAGTTGTCAGCGAACGACAGGTTGTAACTGTAAACTGCACTGCATTGTCCGGGATCATTCCCCAACGTAACGGAGCCGGGGCATGTGATGGTCGGATCGATGGTATCGAAGACGGTGATGAAGGCCGTGCAATTTGATGTATTGCCGTTGACATCTGTCACCGAATGGTTGAATGGATTGGTGCCGAGATGATTGCAATTGAGATTGTATCCTGAGGGCGCAAGCGGACCAAAAAAGCCGATCCCGCAAGCATCTGTGCTCCCGCCGTCCACATCAGAATAGGGAACGGAAACGGTACCACTCGGATCCAAATAGGCGGTGACGTTCTGGCAAAGCGCAATGGGTGGGGTCGAATCCCTGATGGTCACCACAGCCGTGCATTGGGCAAGGGCACCCATCGCGTCCACTATGTTCAAGGTCACGTTGTTGGAGGGGACATTGGCACAGGTAAAGGCGTTCGGCGACACCGATCTGGTTGCGATCATGCATTCATCGAAGCTGCCATTGTCCACCATTGCGGGAAGGATGTTCGCATTGCCATTACCATCCAAATAAACCGTGATGTCTTGGCAAATTGCAACAGGCGGCACCCCATCATAAACAATCGCGTTGCTCGTGCATGTAGCTGTGTTGCCGGAGACGTCGGTGACCGTCAATGTGAGCGTTGGAAAGCCCTGCGATGCACAATTGAAGAAGTTGGGGCTTACGCTCATGCTCGCGAGGCCACAGATGTCATTGCTGCCAACGTCCACCACGGACGGTAAGATCGTCGCTTCGCCGTTGACATCCAACGGAATCTGAATCAATGCGGATTGGCAAAGGGCGGTGGGCGCGGTCGAATCTTGCACGGTTACGGTTCCAATGCATGTGGAACTGTTGCCGCTTGCATCCTCCACCGTCAAGGAAATGGGTACGCTGCCAATGTCGGAGCAAAAGACGGATGACAAGCTCAGGCTGCGCGTGGTAATGGCGCAGTTGTCGGTGCTGCCATTGTC
>JANMDF010000113.1:0-1512 GCA_031376145.1 Alphaproteobacteria bacterium | reverse complement strand
GAAGGGCTGCACGGTTTACCAACTCGACATGGGCATTCTGCTTGCGGGCACACGCTATCGCGGTGACTTTGAAGAACGCATGAAAAGCGTGATTACTGATATCGAAGCCCTGCCCCACGCTATTCTGTTTATTGATGAGATTCATACCCTGGTGGGGGCAGGTGCTACCAGTGGCGGTGCTATGGATGCTTCCAACCTGTTAAAACCCGCACTGGCGCGTGGCACTATTCGCTGTATCGGCTCGACAACCTATACTGAATACCGCCAGCACATTGAAAAAGATCGTGCCCTGGTGCGTCGATTCCAGAAAATTGATGTGGCGGAGCCTACGGCTGAAGATGCCACCAAAATTCTAACCGGCCTCAAACCCTACTACGAACAGTTTCATAACATTCGTTACACCCATGATGCCATTCGGGCTGCCGTGCAGTTGTCTGTGCGCTATATCACCAACCGCCGCCTGCCGGATAAAGCCATTGATCTGATTGATGAAGCGGCGGCTGCCCAGCAGTTGCTGCCAGTCCATCGCCGTAAAAAAGTGATTCAGGCTAAAGATATTGAGGCCACCGTTGCCCGCATCGCCCGCATTCCTGAAAAGTCGATCAGCAAGAATGACCGTGATGCGCTCAGCACGCTGCAACGTGATCTGAAAACCGTGGTCTTTGGCCAGGATCAGGCCATTGAGGCTCTGGATGCATCGATTAAACTTTCCCGCGCTGGCCTGCGTGAAATTGAAAAGCCGATTGGCTGTTACCTGTTTACTGGCCCCACAGGCGTTGGGAAAACCGAAGTGGCTCGCCAACTGTCAAAAATTTTAAGCGTTGAACTGATTCGGTTTGATATGTCGGAATACATGGAGCGCCATTCCATTTCCCGCCTGATTGGTACGCCACCTGGCTATGTAGGGTTTGAACAGGGCGGCTTGCTGACCGATGCCATTGATCAGAATCCCTATGCGATTGTGCTGCTGGATGAGATTGAAAAAGCGCATCCGGATTTGTTTAATATCCTTCTGCAGGTTATGGATCACGGTAAGTTGACGGATCATAACGGCAAAAGCATTGATTGCCGTAATATTATCCTGATCATGACCAGTAATGCCGGTGCGGCGGAACTTTCCCGCCCCAGCCTTGGTTTCATGCAGGCACGTGCAGCCGGTGATGATGAACAGGCGGTAAACCGTACATTTGCACCGGAATTCCGCAACCGCCTGGATGCGATTATTTCCTTTGCACCCCTGGCCGTTGGAAATGTCGGCAAGGTGGTGGATAAGTTCGGCAAGAACTCGGTGGACGGGTTCGACGGGGTGGGCACCGTGACTGTGGTGGGCGTGTCATCCAACCTGAGACTGGCGGCGCATCCGGGAAACATCCTGTTGACGGCTCGACAGACCGGGCTCGATCGCGATTCAGTAGCCAATGTCACGCAAGTCGTTTCGGTCGATCGCCAGCAACTGGCCAACTTCATGGGGTTCGTCCCGCCCTCCCTGATGAGCCTCCTCGACGCCGGGCT
>JANMDF010000112.1:0-3543 GCA_031376145.1 Alphaproteobacteria bacterium | reverse complement strand
TTACGTACAATCCAGCAGATGCCGTCCGGCTTCTCCCCACGTTTGGTGAGTGGTGTGTACCGGGGGCCTTTGGTGCGCAATTTGGGCTGCGGCAGATTGGATTTCAGCAGCTTAAGGCGCGCATCGGTGTCTTTAGAGCAGCGTTCAATTTCTTCCCAGGACAGTTGACCACCAGCAATAGGATCTAAGGGGCGCACACTGAATTCTTCTTCACTGTCTGCCAATGCCTGAATTTCAAGCTCGTGCAGGCCACAAAATTCGCCAATCTGGGCAAAGGTCAACGTGGTTTTATCCAGCAGCCAGGCAGCAGTGGCTTTCGGCATTAACGGGCGATTGGTCGCCATGGCATATACTCCTAATAAAAATCAAGGCTGTAAGACGACTTTGCCAAAGGCAGTACCACTGTTCAGCAACGCATGCGCGTCGGCAACAGCACTGAGTGGCAAGACCGTATGCACAACCGGCTTGATCAAACCTTGCTCTAGTAACGGCCAAACCGCCTTTTGTAAAGCCAATGCAATGCTTTTTTTACGTTTCAGGGTCGACCGCCGTAAAGTCGTACCCTGCCACGACAGGCTTTTCATTAAAAGAGGGAGCATATCAATATCAATTTTACTACCGCCTTGAAAGGCCAGTTGAATCAACTGCCCACCCACGCCCAGGATCTCAAGATTACGGGGTGTGTAAATCCCACCAATGTGATCCAGCACTGCTGTGACGCGACGATGGCGGGGGTGGTTGTGGATCACATCTGCAAAATCCTGGGTTTTATAATTGATCACACAGTCTGCCCCAAGCACCTGGCATTGACTGGCCTTCTCGGCATTGCCCACGGTGGTAAACACATAAGCCTGATACAGCTGTTTCAGCAGTTGAATGGCGATATGCCCCACACCACCGCTGCCGCCATGGATGCAGACAGCGGCTTTTTTCGGGGGCGGTGTATCAAATAACCAGCTATTGTAAAGGGTAAACAAAGCTTCTGGCAGTGCGGCCGCCATGGTAAAATCCATGCCTTTAGGGATGGGCAGGCACAGGGATGATTCGGCAATAGCATAATCACTGTAGCCACCGCCATGTAGCAGCGCGCAGACTTGTTGCCCTGTTTTCACACCACGTACGGCTGTGCCACATGCTACGATTACGCCAGCTGCTTCCAACCCCAGAATAGGGCTTGCATCAACGGGAGGTGGATACAGGCCTTTTGCCTGCATGATATCAGCACGATTCACTCCTGAAGCTGCGATTTCCAGCAGTACCTGATCCGGCTGTAATGCAGGAAGTCGCTCGCGCACCGGCAGATATTGCGGCGTGCCTTCATACGGTGTGCTGATGATGCCATAGTGGCTGGTGGGCAACATGGTGTGATCGGTTTGCGGCTGGACAGTGGAATATTAACGATGCATTATCTCTTTCCGTTTACTGCCATGCAAGGAATTAATACTGGGATTTACGTATAATGGCGGTTTCTGTCATCCTGAGCGTGGCGAAGGATCTCTTTAAAGCATTTTGAGATTCTTCACTTCGTTCAGAATGACAATTCTGGGCATTGCCTCACTTCCAGATACAACGAAGAGTAGCGCATGAAAATCAGCATTCTGAAAGAAAAAGCCGCCGATGAAGCCAGGGTTGCGGCCACACCGGAAACCGTCAAAAAACTGATTGCCCTGGGTGCCACTGTTGCGGTGGAGAAAGGAGCGGGTGATGGTGCATCCTTTGCTGATGCCTTATACAAAGAGGCGGGCGCAACCATTGCGGCTACGGCTAAAGCCACGGTTAAAGATGCTGATATTGTTGTGAAAATAACGGCACCGACAGCGGATGATGCTGTTCTGGATGATATTCCAACGGGGGCGGCGTTGATTGCCATGCTGGCGCCGTATGATAATAAAGTGCTGTTAAAGGCACTGGCTACAAAAAAACTGTCAGGCTTTGCCCTGGAACTGATCCCGCGCATTACCCGGGCGCAGTCCATGGATATTTTGTCCTCACAGAGCAATCTGGCTGGTTATCGCGCCGTACTGGAGGGCGCAACCCAGTTTACCAAAGCCTTCCCCATGATGATGACGGCAGCCGGCACGATTGCGCCTGCCCGTGTTCTGATATTGGGTGTGGGTGTGGCGGGTTTGCAGGCCATTGCCACCGCCCGTCGCCTGGGTGCTGTTGTTTCCGCTTTTGACGTGCGCCGCGCTACTAAAGAACAGGTGGAAAGCCTCGGCGCAACGTTCATTGATGTGGGCGGCGAAGATGCCGAAACCGCCGCTGGGTATGCCAAGGAAGTTACGGCGGAAGATAAAGCAAAACAGCAGGCAAAAATCGCCGAAGTCCTGCAGAAAACGGATATTGTTATTACAACAGCACTGATTCCCGGCAAACCTGCCCCTGTCCTGATTACCGAAGATATGGTTAAGGGCATGAAGCCTGGCTCGGTCATTGTGGATCTGGCAGTGGAACGTGGTGGTAACTGTCCACTTTCTGAAGCTGGTAAAACTGTAGTCAAGCACGGCGTCAAACTGGTGGGGATCAGCAATTTCCCCAGCCTGCTCGCGACAGATGCCAGCGCGCTGTTTGCCCGCAACGTGCTGAATTTCATCACCCTGCTGGTGGATAAAGACAGCAAAGCCCTGAAAATTGATCAGAGTGATGAGATCATCAAAGGCACGCTGCTGACCTTTGACGGTACCATCATCCATCCTGCCTTTGCCCCTGCAAAATAAGGTATTCCCATATGACAAATCCCTCCCTTGTTGAAAAAGCCGATCAGCTGACCGAAAAAGCCGCTGACCTTGCCACCCACATCAGCCAGTTTGCAGCAGATGTCGCCAATTACACCGTACAAAGTGGTGGTGGCCATGGTAACTTCATCAACAGCCTCACCGTGTTTATCCTTGCCTGTTTTGTGGGTTATTATGTTGTCTGGCGGGTTACACCGGCGCTGCATTCGCCGTTGATGGGCGTGACGAACGCGATTTCCTCGGTGATTATTGTTGGTGCGTTGATTGCAGCGGGGCCGACAGATGGTGATGGCTTTGCCAAGCTGCTGGGCTTTTTTGCTGTCGTTCTGGCCTCCATTAACATCTTTGGGGGCTTTATTGTCACCCAGCGCATGCTGCAAATGTTTAAGAAAAAAGGGAAGTAACCCATGTTTGACCCCGCCTTTTTATACCTGGTTGCCGGTGTCCTGTTTATTCTGGCACTCCGTGGCCTGTCATCTCCGGTCAGTGCGAGACAGGGTAACATGTTTGGTATTGTGGGCATGGCATTAGCCATTCTAACAACCTTATCGTTACCTAATGTCAGCAGTTACGGTGTGATTATTCTGGGGATTGCGATTGGTGGTGCCATTGGTGCCGGTATTGCGATGAAAATAAAGATGACGGCCTTGCCGCAACTGGTCGCTGCGTTCCACAGTCTGGTCGGTCTGGCAGCTGTCTGTGTTGCAGCGGCGGCGTTTTATGCACCGGATGCTTACGGCATTGGTTCACCCGGCAACCTGCCCATGGGCAACCTGATTGAAATGAGTCTGGGGGCGGCCATTGGCGC
>JANMDF010000081.1:0-2872 GCA_031376145.1 Alphaproteobacteria bacterium | reverse complement strand
CACGGCATCCACTTTCCGGGTCAGCAACGCTGGAGCCAGGGAAAAATTGACATTCATCAGGCTGACATCCTGCAGCGTCAACTGGTGCCGATTCAGCATCCCCTGCAAAAGGGCATCTTCAAAACCAGTCACTGAAAAGCCTATGGTTTTTCCTTTAAGATCCGAGATGCTTCTGATGCCGGAATCTTCTAAAACCATCAGCGTGTTCAGTGGTGTATCAATCAGGCTGCCGAGGCGCAACACAGGCAGTGACTTTGCAGCAGCCATCTGCCATTGTGGCTGATACGTTACGGCCATCTCTACGCCCCCGGCTGCGGCCATTTTCAGTGGATCACTGGCATCACTGGGGGCTTGCAGATTGACCGTAAGCCCTTCAGCTTTAAAAAACCCTTTTTCAACAGCAATAACCAGGGGGGCGTGATCCGGGTTCACATACCAGTCCAGCAAAACATTAATTTTATCAGCCGCATGTGAAGCCGTTACAGTCAGGAGTACCATCAGGAAAGCAAGTAAACGCATCACGGTTTCCAGTACAATTGTCGTTGAACCAATGCATTTACACAATAATACAACGTTAATGCAAGTACCGTCAGCCAGCATAGCGCGGCAAAGACCATCTCTGTCTGCAGCCTGCCATTACTGATTAACATCAAATACCCGAGACCAGCGCTGGATCCCACCCATTCACCCAATACCACGCCGACAGGTGTATATAATGCCGCCAGGCGCATACCGCTTGCCAGTGCGGGCAATGCCGCCGGGAACAGTACACGTCGCCATAACCATGCTTTTCTGGCGCGCATGGTATGTGCAAGCTCCAGGTATTGCACTGGAATGCGCAACAAACCATCATACAAACTGTTACACACGGGAAAGAATACGACTAATACCGCTACGGTAATTTTTGAAATCAGACCATATCCCATCCACAAGACAATCAGCGGGGCAAGGGCAAAAATCGGCATGATCTGGCTGAACAGCAGTAACGGGTGCACATAACGGCGCAAGCGGGGCATGGCATATAATCCTGCACCACAGATAATGCCTGCCGCACTGCCCAGCACCAATCCTGCCAGCATTGCTGTAGCGGTATACAACGCATGATGCGCCAGTAATGGCAGATGCTGCAGCATCGCATTGGCCACGGCCATAGGTGTTGGCAGTAGATAATGCGGAATATCAAAAAAATACAATAGACCAAACCAGACAAGCAGCAGCAGACTGAAAATACCGACACCGCTTAAAAATCTATGCAGCACTGGCAACCTGTAATGCCTGGATCAGGTTTTGCTGCATGCCCACTGTGGCATCAGCCGTAACACGTCTTGGGTAGGGTTCGTCACAAGTGGCGTGATGATGCACTGCCAGTGGACGCCCCCCCAATACGTAAATATGCTGTCCCATCCGTGCCGCCTCTAAGGGGTCATGCGTGACCATCACCACGGTCTTACCAGAAAGGTATTCTATCAGTAAATCCTGTAGTTCGAGACGATGCAGAAAATCCAGTGCACTCAATGGCTCATCCAGCAGGATTAATGGTTGATCGGCCAGCAGTGCCCGCACCAGTAATACCCTTTGCTGCATCCCTGCTGATAATGTTTGCGGCAATGCCCGGGCATATGTATCAAGTTTCACCTGCAATAATATCTCCATGCATCTGTCTGCTAATGCTTTATGAATATGATTGTGCTGCAGTAAAAAAGGCAGGCAGGCATTCTGCTCTACCGTCATCCAGGGCATTAAGCCCCCCTGTTGCGGAATATAAGTGCAGGCCGGTGGTAACGGTGCAAGCCCTTGATGCAGACCTGCAAGGGCTTTCAATACCGTTGTCTTGCCAATACCACTTGCACCCAAAAGGCAGGTAAACTTACCCGTAGCAATGTGTAGCTGAAAGTTCTCTAAAACAGGACTTTCTTGAAAAGAAATAGCAGGGAATTGATACAACACTTTATTGTCAGTTTGTAGAAGCCAGTGAACTATAGGAACCTCTGTAAAAGGGCTCAGGATGACAAGGGGCTTTTGCAGAGGTTCCTATAGATCACGTTTGTTCACAGACATGATCTACTGTTTAAACTATCAACTGGCAACTGCAGTTTTCTGTACAAGATTACCAACCACAACACGGTTGCGGCCACTGTGCTTGGCTTTATATAAGGCTTCATCAGCGGCTTTTAAAAGATCCATCCGTGTATAGCCCGCTTCACCACGTGTGCAGCCCAGACCAACACTGATGGTAACGTTCAAGTGTCCGCCAGACAGCAAAATAAAAGGATCTGATTCAATACTCTGGCGCAACCGTTCGGCAACCTGCAACCCAATGCCTACGCGTGCATCCGGCATGACCACCACAAATTCTTCGCCACCAAGACGCGCCAGCAGATCGCAATCCCGCACAACCTGACTTAATCGCTTGGCCACATCCTGCAGCACCTTGTCACCCTCATCATGCCCGTACGTGTCGTTGATCTTTTTGAAATGATCAATGTCCACCATTAACAGGGCAATGGATTTGTGCTGTTCACCCGCCTGATTTAACAGGCTGTCGATATGGCTGTTAAAATACCGACGGTTATACAGTTTCGTCAGCTCATCTGTCAGTGCCAGACTGATGGATTGCTCAAAACTGTTGCGCAGCCCCTGCTGATAGCGCAGACGACGAATCTGCGTGCGCACCCTTGCACGTAATTCATAGGCATCAAGAGGGCGTACGATATAATCGTTCAGACCAATTTCCAACGCTTTCACCAGTAATGCCTCATCATTTTCATCCGCAACCAGCAGAATCGGCAGGTTGCGGGTTTTTTCATGGGAGCGCAATTGTGAACAGGCATGCAAGGTATCTTTACCATGCACATATAAACTGGCGAGTGCC
>JANMDF010000059.1:0-24125 GCA_031376145.1 Alphaproteobacteria bacterium | reverse complement strand
AGAAGATGGTGCAACACCTGTCGAATCCCCAGCGAAGGCTGGGGTCCAGGGCTGTGCAGACGCGATGCAAGGCGTTCATATAATGTTACAACAAAATATATCCTGCCGGTGCTGCTGGCACTGGTGCTGTTGCCTGCTCATGCGGCACTGGCAGAGGGTGGTGACGGTGTGGCGGGCAAAGGCACCTGCAAGGTTGGTCAGAAAGTCGATAGCCCCAAGCTGAAAAAGGATGAAGAGGATAAATGGTATGCACAGTGCTGGATCTGTCCGGTGCTGGAAATTGCTGAAAAAGCCAGAAAAGATATAGGGTTTAAGGCTGTCGGCCTGATTGGCAGTAGTCTTGCTGACCTGGTATCCACCATGCTGTACCTGTGGTTGATTGTGCAGGCGGGTATTTTATTGATGCCCTTTGGTACTATGCAGGCCGGCAGTGAGATTCTAAACACCGTGCTGATCCGTATTTTCATGACGGTGATCGTGTTGGGGATGATCAGTAATTTTGACTGGTTTGTGCGGATTTATGATTCAATTACCGATGCGGGCGATAATTTATCCTCCTATTATGTTAAAACAGCCATGCAAAAATACAGTAATGGCCTGGAATATGATCTGGCCAATCAACCGGCAGCTGCGCCTGGCGGTCTGCGCGATAATAGCCAGACATCATTTGCCAACCTGCAACTGATGCAGAACGCCATGGGGGTTGGCATTGAAATGGCCAAAAACATGATGGATCCTCTGATGCAGAAGGGGCCTTTTACAATTTTTACAGAAGGCGGGGGGCCGGAAATCATGCGGGGGATTGCGGGGATTACCTTGCTTGTTCTTAATGCTATTATTCTGATCAGTATTCCGTTTCAGTTTATTAACGCCTTGTTTGCCACGGCAGCCGTGACGGCATTAAGCCCGACACTGATTGCCAGCGCCCTGTTCCCTTATACCCGCAACTATGGGATTGCCGGCCTGAAAGTCCTGGTCTCTGCTGCTTTGCAGATTATGTTTATGGGTGTGGTTATTGCCCTGCACCTGGCCATGCTGGATTGGGTAGCAGATCAAAATGGTGGCAGTTTAACGGAAATGGGTAAACTGAAACTGGCATGCGGTATTGCCGAACCGGCATTCTGGCACATGGTGGCCATCTGTCTTACCACCATGGCGATGTTGAATGCGACACAGCAGATGGCCGGTATGGCGGTAAATCTGCCAATTGGTCTGAATATTGCGCCGGTGGGTACGCAGATTCTCAGTACTTTTGGCAACGCTTTTAAAGGTATCGGTGGCAGTATCTACAGAAACGCGATGCCATGGCAGCGCGGTCTGAATCAGCAGCGGATGCGTAACCAGCAGATGAGCATGGCGTTAAAGCGGATGCCGAATTACAAAACACCGAATCCGTTTTCTGTGCCTGGAAAGGTTTGGAACAAGATGCGTGGTAAAAATCCTGCGCCACGCACTACACCAACGAAGCCTGGTTAACCCTCACCCCCCCCTCTCCCTGAAAGGGAGAGGGGGTAGACAGTAAAGCCCTCTCCCCTTTGGGGAGAGGGTTGGGTGAGGGGAAAATACTATATTGAATTCTGGTAAGTAACGTAGATACATGGTAAATTTAGATAACAATATATAAAATTATGGACAGTACGCATTCTATTCAGGGATACATGCCCCGCCTGTGCCGTTTGATCGGCCTGGTGCTTGTGCTGCTGTGCCTGTCTAACAATGCTGCCATGGCTGACCCAACCAGTAAAGATACTGGTGTGTATCTGGGCACATCGCAGATGGATGTGTGTATGTCCTGTAACGTACTCGGTGCCATGATGAGCACCGTTTATGATATTGGCCAGAATTTGTATGATACCTTGCGCAACAGTACCACTGCCCTGATCGGGATGATTTTTGTTCTCTATATATTTTTCAATGCGGCCAAACTGCTGATGCCGTTTGGCCCACTTGAGAATGCTCGGGGCACATTAAATGCCATGATGACGCGGACAACGGTTGTCATGCTGTGTTGTCTGATGCTTGTGAATTTTGATAACTTCTGGGACAATATTTTTGGCCCGGGTGTAACAGCTGCAATGAACCTGACCATTACAGTGATGAATGAAGCAGATAAGGTCACCGGTGGAGCACTGGATCAAAGCACAACAAAAGGGTGTAAATTCATTAATGATACAGGGGTAGCTGATAATGGGGCTTTTGATGTCAAATACGGGGTGAAATGCGTCACCTATAAGCTACAGAACGTGATCATCAAGGGCATGACATTTGCGGTGGTGTCCATGATGGCGCGTATTGATTCACTGGCCAAAATGGTGGGTAATTTCGGTCCTATTAATGCCGTGTATGAATGTATTGCCAACGCACGGCCAGTGGAAGAACAGGGAGAAGGCAACCCTGTTTTTGAATGGTTTAAAGAAAAATTTATTGGTGCTGTTAGAACAACAGGCTGTTTCATCGGGGCGATAAAAGATACGATAGAACTTATCGCCGCTGTACCTGAAATTCTGATCACCTTTCTGGGTGGGTTTGTGATTTTTATTACCTATCTGCCGGCATATCTGACGTTGCCCCTTAAAGTGGCGGATGTGGTGATCCGCTGGTGTATTGTTTCGGTATTAAGCCCGCTGTTGATTGCGGCGGCCGCCTTTCCAGCCAGTCGCAGTTTCATGGTCAATGGCCTGCGCGGCTTTGCCCAGGCGTGTTTTGAACTGGTATTATATGGTGTGGTGATTGCCTTGAGTGCTGCGGCTATGAAGGCGGTGGTCAGCGATCAGTCGCCGGGTGGTTGGACAACGCTGGTGGTTGGTCAGATGTTCTGGCAATTCTGGTTGATTGGGGTGTTAACCAACATCATGATTGGTAAATGCAAAACGTTTGCGATTGCCTTCACCGATCCGGCTGGCCAGGGTATGAATGCCGATGCGGTGGGTGAAATGGCGGATAAAGCAATGGATATGGCCAAGGGTGCCGCTATGATGGCGTTTAGCAGTGCGGCGGAAGGCATTGGGGGTCTGGCACAGGACACTAAAAACGCGGCCACACAGCAGCCAAGCAAGCCCAATAGTAATCAGGCTGATCCCAATGCCAATAAACCGGCAAAAGATGGTGAGACCAGCGGTGATGCCGTGCAGGAGGAAGCAGAGAAATCTAAAGCAACACAGGAAAGTGGTTCCGGTGGTGGATCCGGGGGCGGAGGCAAAAAACCATGATCCAGCGGTTGTTGTTTCTATTGCTGTTATTGTCTGGGCTGCAGGTCGCTGCACCTGCGCACGCTACCCAGGCCTGTGGGCCGGTGGCGGGTAAATGTAACAAGGAAGATCGTTTAAAACAGCTGCAGAATCTTAAGCTGGATGGTTCGGCGTGCGCACAGTGCGGATTTTTAATGCGTGTTATCTGCACGGCTGAAGGGAACTGTGATAGTAATGGCAATCCAAGTGATCCTTATTTTGGCCATCAAGATCTCTCTGGAAAATGGAATACCGGTTGGTGCAGTGCTACGGGGCAGGGGCTTGCCTGTGCACGCCCCCCTGGTTCCTGTCCGGCAGATGATTTCTGCTATAACCACTGTCGCGCCAGCGTCGCTGCCTGTAAGGCGTTTGCGAATGCAGATGGCTGGACAAAATTAAATTGTCTCGATCTTTACAACCAGTGTCCGGCATGTGTTACAGAAGCAAAAGATAACTTTGAACAGCGCTTGAAAGAAGCATATGCCAAAGGCTTAAAAGGGGATGCCGCCATTCAATGGGCGCGCGCGCATACCTTTTTTACCAATGGACGCTGGAATGTCGATCCAGGTTTCTGTAGTGGTACACCGGCGCAGATTGAAGCCTGTGTGATGCGTGACCAGAAACGCCGCATGAATGATATGAATGCTGCGGTTACTTGTAATGCCGGTGGTGATCTTGGCGGCGGCGGTGGCGGTAGCTTAATTCCCAGCCTGCCGCGTGACACTATCGATTTCTTAAAATGTTGGAGTTGTGGCCTTATTGAAGTGATTGTCAATGTGGGCACCGAAATGGGGGAGGCGGCATTTAATGGCTTGAAAGATGCATTCAAAGCCCTGATATCCATGCTTCTTGGGTTCTTTCTGTTATTTCATACGGCCAAGCTGCTGTTTCCGTTTGGGCCGGTTGAAGCGGGTGGGCAGACGGTCAGTCGCATTCTCAGTATTCTGGCTTCCGGTGCGATATCCTTAATGCTGCTGACCAGTATGGATTTTTATTGGGAAACTATTTATTTCCCTGTGCTGGATGGGTCAGTGAATCTAAGCCAGGAAGTGTTGAAATCCATCACGAAAGTGAAGTTAAAAGACTGCGGCACATTGCCGTCTGGCGGCACCACAAAAGATAAATCGGCTGCATTAGCGACAAAACTATCCTGTCAGACGGCCAATATTACCGAGACGATCAACAGAGGTATCCGTGTTGGTTGGGCAATGTTGGATGCCATGACGGAGTATAAATCTTCGGATGGGGGTGTTTTAGGCAATCTGATCAATTTTATTAAGCAGGGTCTACTGTTCGTCAGTGCCTGTATTATTATGGCTGTGTATTTTTATGCCAGCCTGATGTTTTTATTCGCGGTGATTGAGGTGGTCTACCGCTGGACGTTTCTGGCACTAGTGGCCGTAATCAGCATGGCGGCGTATACGTTCCGTGAAACGCGCTCGCTGGCTATGTTTGCTATTAAAGGTATGATGGAGTCCATGGTAGCGTTGACGCTCATGTCCATGGTGGCGGCAATCAGTATTAACCTGATGACGCGTGTGGGAGGAGGCGATGGTAATATAGAAAAGTATATTACTGATATACAGAAATCAAAAATTCTGATCCCTACGTTGAATGTGCCGGAGTTCTGGACGATTGTCTTTATTGGTCTGATCTGTGGATCATTGATGTTCAAGATGAAGGCTGTGGCTAAATACCTTGTCGGTAGTGCCGCCGGGAATATTGATTTTGGTCAGCGTCTGGTGCCGGCACTGGCTGGTGCTGCCTGGAACCAGACCGGCGGGCGGGCAGGAACGTACGCACGCGGCAGAGTACTACAGGCACTCTATAACCGTCGGTTTGGCAAAAAAGGTGGCGGTACGCCCCCAGCACCACCGCCCCCATCGCCTCCACCAGGTGCTGGGCGTCCCAAACCAACCCCACGGCCAACACCATGATAGAGGTGATCAGATGAGCATGTGTTCACTATCGCATCGCTGGGTTTTGTACGTGGCCGTGGCCATGCTGGGCTTGTTGTTGCAGGTTGTTTCGGCACAGGCTGCTGCCTCTACGACCAAGCCGGAAACATCCGGCATTCTGGAACCACAAAATATCTGTCCTGCCTGTCCGGTACTGAAGAATTATCTGCGCGGCGCACTGGATCTGGCAGAGGCCTTTGCACAAGCGGTATCCAGTGAGGTCAGCAGGTTAGTTGGGGTTATCTTAACCATCTGGTTGATGATTCAGGTTGGCAAGCTGCTGTTGCCCTTCGGCCCCTTGGAGCGCGCCAGCAAGATTTTTAACGGGATTTTTGGACGAGCTGGCCTGGCGATCATGGTGCTGCTCAGTATTCAAAGCTCTCAGGTATATATGAATTACCTGCTGTATCCGTTAATTGACAGCACAGTTGATTTTACCGGCGCGGTATTGCGCACCGCCAATACCCATACCCTAGCAACCTCGATTGTGAAACCTGCACCATCAAAATGTGTTTCGGCTCCATTGGGCAATGCGAAACCCAAAGAAAGCATCATCCATGAAATTGATCGCCAGGTTTGTCAGGTACAGGAAGCGATGGGAAAATCCATGTGCGTGGCCTTTAAGAGCTATAAATTTAATGACTGTTTTGCATCCGAGAAAAAAAATAAAACCTTCTATGAGGCGATGACCGATTTCTTCGGCGTTATCGGGGATGGTGCAAAGACGATGAACACAGGTTTGGAAGGCTTGTACAAAGCCATTCTCTGGCTGGCTACATTGATTTTTTTCATGGTGATCTATGGTTGGGTATGGGCGATATACCCCATTTACATGATGGACGCGGTAGTGAAATGGTCGATTATTTCTGTGCTCTTCCCCCTGATGGCAGCGGCTTTTATTTTCCCCAGCCTGCGGCCAGCAACCTTTGCGGCGATTAAGGGGTTATTTCATGCCTGTCTTACCATTATTTTCATGGCGGTGATCATGGGTGTGTTATTGGCAGTAAATGCGGAAATCATGGATTCCAGTCGCACCGATAAATTATCCAGCATGGATGAGTACGCCGCTGCCTTAGGTGATTTCTGGGTGTCGGTGATCTCTGGATTGTTGATGGTAAATATGTTGAAACAGGCACCGCGTATGGCCGGATATTTCATCGTCAGTGTGATGGATTCGAATGTTGCTGATGGTCTGTTTAAAGCCATTACCGGCGCGTTTAACCTGGCGGCAGATCTGGCGATTGATATTGCATCGGCGGGCAGTTCACGGGTGATTCGTGAAGCCGCCAAGACAGTTCAGGTGGTGCGGAAATTGTTGCGGTAAGGTGCGATGATGCTTTTATTATATTGCCCATGCCCAACGGTTGTTTGCGCACGAGACATTGCTGGCAGACTGTTGAATGATAAGATTATTGCTTGCGCCAATATAGTGCCTGCTGTCGTTTCGGTATATGAATGGGAGGGGACGGTTGTCGAGGAAGCAGAAGTTCTGCTGCTGGCTAAACTCCCTGCTGATCATCGCAGTCAGGTGCAGAAGGTTATTGAGGCAATGCATCCGTATGAAGTGCCGGCGATACTGTTTTTAGACGTAAAAGACACGAACCCTGCCTTTGCGGGGTGGGTTCAAACGGTCTGTTGCCGTTGATCATATTTCTGTTTTGCACCTTCCAGCATCTGGACAACGGCTTTACCGACATCACCGCCATCACCTTTGATTTTTTCCCGCACAATGGCTTGAATGGCCTCAATATGGGAATGAATCAGTTCAATAAAGCGATCATCGGGTGAAACATTGATTTTGGTGTATTCGTACAGAGATTTGCCAAACATGCTGACGATCGGATAACCGAACGTTTCCCCCTGGCCGCGCAGGTCATGGGCAATCTCATTAATGATGGTAAAGTATTTCCAGTAGTTTTTTGGTTTCTGGGTTAAGATCTGGTAGGCTTTGCGTAGTTTTAACACCATGTCCCTTACCAGGTCGGCGTAATCCGCTTCCATGGCCTGAAGGGTATTTTCTGCCTCCTCAAGCAAGGCATCATCAAATTTAATTTCTGCCGTACCATCGCTGAGACCAGCTACCAGATCATGCAGGCGGTTGGGAACTTTCAGATAGCTTACCTTGATGCCAGGCTTTAAAACCGCTGGGATTTTGCCGCTGTGCACGACTTCAATTTCTTCTTTGGTGATCGTGCGGCGATTGGCTTTGCTGATGGCAACCTGCTGTCGGCGACGATCCGGGCCAAAATAGCTTGCGCTCATGATAAAATGCCGCTGTTTTTGAATCAGGCTGGTGATTTTTGTGGCCATGGTGCTGATGGAAAATGGCTTTGCCAGAAATTCGTTGGCACCAAGATCACGGGCTTCCATGACTTTCTCTGCTTCAGAAAGGGCGCTCATCATGATGAAGGGTAGAAAACGGTTGGGAGAATCGCGGTGGGTGCGTACCCAACGCAGAAACATACCCCCATCTACGGGACTCATTACCCAGTCACTGATCACTAGATCAATGCGCTGTACGCCATATTTCTGGGGATTTCGTGGGATTTCCTTCAGCATATTAATGGCCTCGGCACCATCTGCCGCCATTAACACCTGGCGAATATTAAGGGAACGCAAAATACGCCCCAGCAGCATGCGCATAAACTGGCTGTCATCGACAACTAATACGGAAATACGTTCCCAGTCCACTATAGTCCATCTCTATCTCGTGCGCTTCTTGCATTAAGGCAAAAAGATGGGAATGCCAACGTTTTTTACAGCAGGATTATGTTGGGCGGCGTTCTCGATGTGGCGTAAAATTGCCGAGCAGACGAGATGGAACAGGAATGGGCGCGCCGGGCTGGTATCGTGCGTATAATACTTCTTCATCCGGTGTTGCGTTGCGATTGGGATCAAATGCATGGAGGTCATGTTTGAGCATTTCAGGGTCTTCAGCCAGAATGCGGGCAATACCGTAACTGGTCATTAAGCCAAGGCCAACGGTTGCCGCGCCAACTTTAATTCCAAGAGCATCTTTTATTTTTCCAGCAACTTGTTTGACTGTATAGTCAATGGCATAGGCGCACAGATCGGTTTTTATGGTGGCAATGTCGGAGGCATGAAATCCATACAAAGTTTCGATGTGCTGCAGGCACATGTTGATCTGTGTACGCATTTGCAGTGCAAGCTCTTTTTGTTCTTTCTGTCGAACCCCCTTGACTGCCAGAAAACTGCACAACAGCTCATCGGGTGTGCAACCCAGTGTTCCCTGGCGCAACAGGCCATCAAAAAGTTCCGGTAAGATGACATATAGTGAAGGATCATAAGGGGTATTATTGCGCATGGCGTCATATCCAATCTTGATACCGTGCGTGCCATCCGGGTAATCTTCGGCAAAACTGTAAAACGTCAGTTCATTGCCAGGCAACTCCCAGAAATAGACAGTGGGTACCGGTTTTATCTTTGCACCGTTTTTCAACTGAATGCTTAAGGTCATTTGTGGCACCAGGCAGTTGTTCTGGACAAGCAGACGGGGCGGTGGCGTATGTTGTGTGTGATTGCGCATATTATGCAGATTGTACAAAAGCCCCAGTACGGCTGGTGTTTCAGCACCAACACAGACACACAGATCAGGCGTTCTAACCTGGCGACCATCATCGAATGTTAGATAGTGAAAACCATCTTCTGCCTTATGATAATTCGTAATATCAATTCCATAAACGGCCTCGCCACCACTTCCGGTAAAATGATCGTTGAGGGCAGATATGTATTTACTGACCTGTATGCGGGTGGACTGCAGGCTGTCGGCAGCCATAAATCCGCTTGGCAGATGCAGATTGTAGCGTTCTGCAAAAGTCCTGATGTCATCCATTTGATATGGAGAGTGACGATTCTCCAGGTGGATGAGGGCATCGACAAAGTGGGTGTGATCAGCGGCAACAATAAGGTAGGGGTGTTCAGCATGGTTTTTATGGTCTGTGATGCTGATTGCTCCTGAATCTTCCAGCGACTGCATTTTCTGATCCGTGGCGGCAACCAGAGGGATGTTTTCGGCAGGTTGGCCAATATACCGTAATCCACGCAGGCCGTGGTACTGGTGCATTCCTTTTGAAGATCCCATTTGTTCAGCAACATGCGGGGGTCTGCAATCGGTGCGCAGTACCTTGCCGCGTATACGACAGCGGTTCTGCAGGCATTCTGACACGGCTATGCCCAGGAAGCCAGATCCCAGGACTACAGCGGCATATTCAGTGTATGGATGTTCGGCCATTTTTTATCCATGTTTTCCGTGCATGATTGTATGTATCTAATGTTGTTAAATTATTACCGTTAATAAAAACACCTTTTGCTTTTTCTTCAGCTTTAGCCTAATGTTCGCTCGCATAACGGAGATAAGTTATGCAACGTGTACAAAAACTGGGTTTAACTTTTGATGATGTGCTGCTGGTGCCAGCGGCTTCCAGTATTCTGCCCCATGACACAAACATTGCAACGCGCCTGACAGCGGATATTTCTCTGGGCATTCCACTGATCTCCTCAGCCATGGATACAGTGACGGAAAGCCGCCTGGCCATTGCCATGGCTCAAGCCGGGGGCATTGGCGTGATTCACCGGAACTTGAGCATTGAACAGCAGGTGCTGGAAGTGCGTACGGTCAAAAAATTTGAATCCGGTATGGTGGTGAATCCGGTCATTATTCACCCAGAACAGACACTGGCCGATGCCTTGGCGTTGATGGCGGATTATAAAATTTCCGGTATTCCGGTTGTGGAGACGGGCAGTCAACGGTTGGTGGGGATTTTAACACACCGTGATGTGCGGTTTGCCGAAAATCTACAGCAACCCGTTAGCCAGTTGATGACCAAAGAAAATCTGATTACGGTAAAAGAAGGCGTTAGTCGGGATGAGGCGCGGCGTTTGCTGCACCAGCACCGTATTGAAAAACTGCTGGTAGTGGATGATGCCTATCGCTGCATTGGTCTGGTGACGGTAAAAGATATTGAGAAATCAGAAAAATTTCCCAATGCCAGTAAAGACGGGCAGGGACGATTGCGTGCGGCAGCGGCAACGGGGACGGGTACTGAAGGCATGGAGCGGGCAGAAGCCCTTTTTGCCGCTGGCGTTGATGCCGTGGTAGTGGATACGGCGCATGGACATTCTTCCAAAGTGCTGGATGCGGTGCGCACGATTAACAACCTTGCGGGACGCACCCAGGTGATTGCGGGGAATGTGGCCACGGGGGCGGCGACAAAAGCCTTGATTGAGGCTGGTGTTGATGCGGTGAAGGTTGGTATTGGCCCTGGCTCCATCTGTACCACCCGCATTGTGGCGGGTGTTGGTGTACCACAGCTGACAGCAGTCATGGATTGTGTCGCCGCCAGTGGCGGCGTGCCAGTCATTGCGGATGGTG
Organism: Alphaproteobacteria bacterium; assembly: GCA_031376145.1. Classification (GTDB taxonomy): domain Bacteria; phylum Pseudomonadota; class Alphaproteobacteria; order JAJTHO01; family CANGXP01; genus JANMDF01. The sequence goes on along the minus strand of JANMDF010000059.1, from coordinate 13,548 downwards.
GTATTCGCTATTCCGGCGATGTGGCAAAAGCCATTGCGGCGGGTGCCAGCGTGGTGATGATTGGCTCCTTGTTTGCCGGCACGGAAGAAAGCCCGGGTGAGGTATTTTTATACCAGGGGCGCACCTATAAGGCCTATCGCGGCATGGGATCGGTGGGTGCCATGGCGCGGGGATCAGCAGACCGCTATTTCCAGGCGGAAGTCAATAACACCATGAAATTTGTGCCAGAAGGTGTGGAGGGCAGGGTGCCGCACAAAGGTCATCTGGTGAATATTCTGCATCAGCTGACCGGTGGCCTGCGTGCCAGCATGGGCTATACGGGCTGTAAAAATATTGCCGAAATGCAGACCAGAACGGAATTTATGCAGATCACCAGTGCCGGGATGCGCGAAAGCCATGTGCATGATATTACCATTACCAAAGAGGCACCGAATTATCAGCCAGGGGGTTAAGCCAGGGGGTAAGCCTGGGAAGCAATCTAGCGACGTAAGCCCGAAGAGTTCATGACTTGCATCGCCTGAATCTGTGCCGTGGGTGTGCCTGGCCAGTTGCGTTGAAAGAGCTGTTGAAACAGCGTGTTGCGGACTTGCAGGCTTTGCAGATCAGCTGCCATGAGTGGCAACTGCTGCGTTATTGCTGCTGTTTGTGCAGCACCTTTCAAGACAGCGGTGCTGGTTTTTTCACTGAATTCCACCCGTCCCTGGATTGGTACATCTACACTATCTTTTGGCAGGTTGAAATATTGCTGCAGGCGATAGACACTGTGTTCCGGATTAGGTGCAGTGAGGACAAAGGCAGCCTGTTGTTGCGCTGTTGCCAGTGTTGGATTGTTATTAATAAACACCTTTTTGAAGGTATCCACCGTAAGGCCGAGTGACGCAAGCGGGTAAATAACGCCTGTTAAAGATTTGGACTCTCCATTATGCATACAGTTTAAGGCATCCTGTATGGCCAGCGTGCATATAGAAAATTTTTTCTGTTGATTTGCTGGCGTTTTAGGATGACAGGATATGAGAAGAGGTGCTGCATCGTTGCTCATTAACTGGCGGTGCATCGCTTCATGCAGGGCTGCGTAGTTTTTTAATAATACCGGCGTGCTGGTAGGCACTATATTGGCTGCATTCGTGTTATAAGGAGACTGTTGCAGCGTGTTGGGGAATTTTATGGACTGTCGTTGATGAGCATACACCAATGCCATCGGTAACGTAAACTTTCTCATTACCAGGTTGGCGAGGTGTGCAGCATAATCCGGCGCATTCTTACTCTTAGACTTGGGTTCTGAGGATTCCAGGGGGTCTGGATGGGTGGGTGCACCAATAACTTTGCGTACCGTCGCATGTGTTATCTCATCAATATACCTGATGTCAGGCATGAAGCCTTCCATATCTTTTGTTTTATCATACTTTAGTACATCCAGAAGTTGTGTGAGGTTTTTGTGTAACGCAATATGGAGATAGGCATACGCCATGTCCGTGGTGTTTAACAGGGCTTCTGATGTGGCTTTCTCCAATGAAAGCTGCTCAATATTCGTTTGCAATACTGTGTTTTTCTCTGCTTGCTCCAATAATATCTGCTTTGTGGATCCCTGGGTGTGTCCCTCAATGCTGCTGCTTATTGCATGCCAATGATCGTGTCGATCAATGACCGTAGCGAGTGCGGTGTCCGGCATGTAGTGTAATTGTCGGTCATTGCGATACGGTCTGGTATGAACCAGGGCATCACGTAGCTCGTGTAGACGTCTTAAGGATGGGAATTTCTGATAGGTGTTATGCAGTGTTTGTAGCTTTTCTTGAGTGGACTTTGTACGCAGGTTGAGCGCGTCTTCCATGATGCGCCACATATCTACGATATTCTCTGCCAGTGCTAGGCTTTTCAGTAATTCAAAACCCTGAGCATCCCGATAGCCATCATCGATGTATTTTTTAAGATTGAGTGCCATCTGCGCCAGACGACCCATCTCACTAACCAGCAAATTACCATCTTTTGGAAGATTGGGATCCCAAGTGACCGCTGTTTTTTTCATACCAGCGTTATGTGACTAAAGACTGTCAAACAGCGCGTCAATATCATCCTGATTGGCGGCATTATGGGGTAATTGCGGGCCATTCAGCAGGCTGGCAGGGTCGTCAACATTTGCCTGTTTGCCAAGTTGTCCCAGCATCGCGCTGGTTTTTGTCTCAATCGCCTGTAGAGCCTTGATGACTTTGCTGAGTCGCTGGCCGGTGACATCCTGAAAATTGCTGGCCTCATAAATATTGGTGGCCAGATCATTCAAGCGATCCGCAAAGGCCGCGGCAGCAGGGTCACATGCCAGTTCTCCCAGCTGTTCGGCAACGTCCAGCATTTTACCGGTGGCTTCTTCCGTCGCAGCTACCACAGCAGTTAATTCATCGGTGGCATCGGGAATTTGCAGGCCGCCGCCCAGGCTGGATACATCGCGGCGCGCACCGGTAACATAACCGACAATTTCCTGCATCTGCTCATAAATGCGGGTTTCCAGAGGCCCGGTACCACGGCGCAGGGCTTCGACAATATCGTGTACGACCGCACCCAGTGCTTCGTTACTCACCGGTAACCCTGCTTGCGTGACCTCTTCAAGGCGGGCAATCAGTGCCGCATTATTGTTAGGCATGGAATTAACTCCTTAAAATGGGCCAAGGACGGCACTCATTTTCATTTTCAGGGTGTCGGCATTAAAAGGTTTGACGATATAGTTGTTCACGCCGGCTTTTTTGGCGGCGATCACGTTTTCCGTCTTGCTTTCGGCAGTGACCAGGATGAAGGGTAATTTTTTAAAGCGTTCATCGGCGCGGACTTTGACCAGCAGATCATAGCCAGACATGGGCTCCATGTTCCAATCGGAAATGACTATGCCATAGTCTTTGTCTTTCAGTTTATTCCAGGCTTCCGTACCGTCTTTGGCTTCATCGACGTTATTAAACCCAATCTGTTTCAGTAGATTTTTGATAATGCGCAGCATGGTTTGATAGTCATCAACAATCAAAACATTCATGTTTTTATTAACAGTACTCATGTCGCTTTGTCCTATTGTAATTGGGCAGAATCAGCAGGTTGTTCCTGCTGGCTGGCAAGAGTGGGCAGGGCTGTTTTTGTGCCGATAGCTGCGGACAGTTCCGTTGCTTTTTTCGGATCCATCGCTGCGACAATCAATGCCAGCTTGCTTTCTTTCATGCCTTTCACAACATCCATTAAAATAGTTAAATTCAGGTTATCAAATATCTGGGCGGCATCTTTGGGCTTCATTTTTTCGTATAAAGCCACTAGTGACTGAATCTCTTTGTTTTCACCCTGTTCAAATTTTTTTGACAGTTCCGTGATCTGATCACGCATAGCCTCAATTTCACCCTTAATGGCGTTCAGTTCATCCACTTTGTTCTGTAGGCGGATTTCCATGCCTTTCAGGACTTTTTCGCGTTGATCAATGGTGGCTTCGCGTTTGCGGAGTTCTTCGCGGCGTTCGCGCAACGATTGTAATAAGCCGAGTTCAGAAGCACTGAATTCCGTCACATCATACAGATCTTTTTTGACGTCATCGCGTATGGCCAGTTCGCTGAACGGGGTTTTCTGCTGATCGTCCAAAGCATCAACGGGTGGTGTTTGTTCTTTAGTTGCAGGCGATGCCGCTGTTTTTTCCGGAGTATCACCGGGTGTGGCGGGGGTGTCTTTCATGGCGGCAATTTCATCTGCTGAGGGCTGATCCTCAGCAATCGCCACGTTGGGCGAAAGATGGGCGATATCCATCACAAAATCAGCCAGTTTGAAGCCAAGCAATACCGCCATAATGGCCAATAGGCCTGTACTGAAGCGGAAATGGGGGCGTTGCAGGCGCACTTATTCGCTCCCCTGATTCAAGAGGGCGGCATATAAATCTTCTTCGGCCTTGGAACGGCGACCAGTGGTTTTTGCTGGGGCATGAGCCTTGCCAGACAAGACGCTGGCCTGATCATGCTTTCCCTTGGCAATCGTCATGGCCAGCGTGGCCAGATCAGCCTTGGCTTTGCGTACCTGTTCCAGACCGGTTTCCAGGTCATCCAGGCTGGCTTTGGCTTTATCTGTTAAAAACTCCAGATCATCTTTGTGCTTGCCGGCTTCAATAATCGCCTTCTCAAGGTGGGAGGTGCTGTGCTTGACGGTAATCTGCAGGGCTTTACCGGCTTCTTCAGCCAGCGTAATGGCGCGGGTATAGTCGTTCACCATTTTTTCCATGGCCAGACGATCCTGGTGAAAGTTGGCAAGGGCTTTTTGTGCCCGCCATGCACCAATCAGTGCGGTCAGTAATAAAGCAATTAACAGCCCTTCGGCTATCAGCCCCAGATTCATCGCGTTACCCCTTGATCAATTTACTGTGCACCTGCAAAGCCATGTTATTGTTTCTTTGCCCGACTTTACCGCTGAACAAAGGAATTTCACCACAGCGCAGATCAAGGGATGATTCGGGTGTGGTATTCAGGACAATCTGGGTGCCAGGGCGCCAGTTGATCACGTCATTGAGCGGCATGATCAGTTCGCCCAGAATAGCGTCAATAGGCACATCGGTCAGCCAGAGTTCGGAGGCCAGGTGGTTTTCCCAGATGGAATCACGGCCAAATTTTTCCCCCATGAACATCTGCAGCAGGATTTCGCGGACAGGTTCCAATGTTGCATAGGGCAGGCAGATTTCCAGGCGGCCACCGCGTTCCTCCATATCAATCCGCAAGCGTGCCAGCACGGCAGCGTTGGCCGGACGGGCGATGGTGGCAAAGCGCGGGTTAGTTTCCAGGCGTTCAAAGTTAAATGTTACCGGGCTTAAGGGATCAAAGGCCGCACTCATGTCATTGAGGATGGTGTTAATCATCCGTTCAATAAGATTGCGTTCAATGGTGGTATAGGGGCGCCCCTCAACGCGCATCACCGCATTACTGCGGCGTCCGCCCAGCAGGACATCGACCACAGAATAAATTAGCGAGCTGTCCACGGTCAGCAGCGACAGGTTATCCCATTCTTGAGCCTTAACAACCGACAGCAGCGCGGGCAGGGGAATGGAGTTCAGATAATCACCAAAGCGGATTGAGGTAATATTATCCAGGGACACTTCCACGTTATCAGAGGTAAAGTTACGTAAAGATGTGGTCAGCAGGCGCACCAGACGGTCAAAGACCACCTCCAGCATCGGCAGGCGTTCGTAAGATACCATCGAGCTGTTAACAATAGCATGAATGCCCGACATGGATTGATCGCCGGAGCCGTCATCAAAGCCCAGCAGGCTGTCAATCTCATCCTGGTTCAGAATGCGGGACGAATCTTCATTGTTGGCAAAGGGATCATCAAAGTCGATGTTGGCGGTGGGGTCGTCATCGCCATCCATATTGCCCCAGGCCGCCGCCATGGCATCCTGGTCTACGGCTTCGGCTTCAAGATCGGCGTCGGTATCGGCGGTATCGCTCATGGTGTTCTTCTTATTGTTATTGCATCAGCATTTCAGCAAACAGCACATCGTTGATGCGTGCCGGTTCAGCAGCTGTATTAACGCGGTGCAGGAGCTCTTCACGCAGCCGGTACAGGCCTTCTGACCCCTGTATATCTTCAATGCGCAGTTCACGTAAATACACCTGCAGATTGTCAATAATGCGGGGTAGCAGGCTTTCAATGCGCTTGATATCTTTTTTATCATCCAGTTCCAGGTTAATCTTGATTTTCAGATAACTGCTGCTGCCACGGGTGCGGGAGCTGAGGTTCACGACAATATCCGGCAATTCATAAAAAACATATTTTTTGACTTTTTCCTTCGGCTTTTCCAGGGCTGCTTTTTTTACAGCCTCTTCTTTACCGCCAGGGATAACGCCTGCAAAATAGGCGCCGGCACCGCCGGCCAGCAAAAGAACAGGCAGCAGAATGATCAACAGCTTTTTCTTTTTCATGGTACTCCCCAAAAACCTGATATATCACCTTAATATATGCAAGCAGTGTGCCATGGGCTGGTGAAAGATTCGTTAATATCGCGGGGCAGACTAGGGGGCGTGTCTATTTTACTGTACAAGCAACAGAAACATGCTCACAGTGCGGCATTCGCCTTCCTGGGCATCACATCTGATTGCTATGACAGCTTATGAAATATTCCCTGCGCTTATTGAAGGTTTTACCACTTGTTCTCGGATGTATAATTTTTTCAAGCAGGGCGGATGCGCAGATACAGCAGCCTGCATCAATAGATGATAAGGCAATTTTCAGTGTGGTATTTGAAAATGATATTTTTGGCGGCACCGATCAGAACTATACCAACGGGGTGCGGTTTGCCTGGCAAAATGCCGTTGACACAACACCGGAATGGGCGGTGTGGATAGCCGATAATCTGTTGCCGCTGGCTGTTGAGGGGCGTAAGCGCATCAGCATTGCCGCAGGACAAAACATGTATACACCGCTGGATTTAACGCGCCGTGATCTGGTTAACGATGATCGCCCTTACGCAGGTTGGCTTTACGGGTCTGTGGGTATGGTATCGGATACGGGTACGCGCCTCGATAACGTGATGTTGACGGTTGGTATGGTTGGCCCTTCATCGCTTGCCGAAGATACGCAGAAATTTATTCATCGACAGATTGACTCACAGCATCCGTATGGCTGGGACAATCAACTGGATGATGAGCTGGGCGTTGTATTAACGATGGAACGCAAATGGCGCGCATTATATGAATTCTCGCCATTTGGTGCTGGCGTGGATATTACGCCACATGCCGGTTTTAATGTGGGAAATATCAACACGGATGCTTCAACGGGGCTGGTTTTTCGACTGGGCTACGATCTGCCGGCTGATTATGGCCCGCCGCGGGTACGGCCAAGTTTACCAGGGTCTGATTTTTTTGTGCCGACACAAAACTTGAGCGGGTATTTATTTGCAGGCGTGGATGGCCGTGCCGTTGGTCGTAACATTTTTCTGGATGGCAATACATTTCGCGACAGTCACAGCGTGGATAAGCGTAATTTTGTCGGCAGTGCCCAGATTGGTGCAGCGTTGACCTACCATGATACCCGTGTATCGTACACGCATGTGCTGATGACGCGGGAATTTGAACAGCAGAAAAGTGCACAGCAGTTTGGGGTGATTACAGTCTCGATGCGGTTTTAGGGTTGCACCTAACCAGTACATGAAGCATTATCCAGCCTATATGTCAGCATCCCACGCGCCCTATCCACAAACTCAGGTTAACGCGGTATTCACCAGCGTTGCCGGTAAATATGACATCATGAACGATGCCATGAGTCTTGGCGTGCATCGACTGTGGAAGCAGCAGTTTATTACAAAATTACGTCCGCGTCCGCAGGAACGCTTTCTGGATGTGGCGGGTGGTACGGGGGATATTGCGTTTCTGATTGCCAGACAACTGGCCGGGCAGCTTGGCCATGCCCCCGCACCTGGCCAGATTACTGTCAGTGATATTAATCCCGACATGCTGAAGGTGGGTGAAGCCCGCGCCATTGATCAGGGGTTAACCACGCTGGATTGGCTGCCTGCTAATGCGGAGGCCATACCCTTGCCAGATCACAGCATAGATGCCTATACGATTGCCTTTGGTTTACGTAACGTCAACGATCGTCAACAGGCGTTGGCCGAGGCGTATCGATTGGTGAAGCCAGGTGGGCGGTTTTTCTGTATGGAATTTTCCCATGTCTGCTTGCCCTGGCTGGCAAAACTGTATGATCTGTATTCGGATGCCGTCATCCCAAAACTGGGTGGCTGGCTGGCAGGGGATGCAGCATCGTATCGCTATCTTGTTGACAGTATACGGGCGTTTCCAGGCCAGGAACAGCTTGCACACATGTTGCGCGATGCTGGTTTTTCACGGGTGCGCTATACCAATCTATCGGCAGGCATTGTTGCGATTCACCAGGGTATGAAAATCTAGGTTGCTGTATAATCCACCGCTATGCTAGGCTGTAAGCCTGAACAATAGCGGGAGACTGTACCATGGAAATAGCTGTATCAGGTCGGCATATGGACGTAGGCGAAGCCCTGCGCACCCACGCCATTAAAGAATTATCTGAAATTACAGAGAAATATTTTGACCGCAGCATTGAAGGCAATGTTGTTTTTGATAAAAACGGCCATTTATTCACCGTTGATATTACGGTACTGGTTGGCACCGGCCAGAATATCACGATTAAAGGGCGTGGCGAAGCCAGTGAAGCCTACGCCGCCTTTGCCGCGTCTCTGGAGCGGATTGCCAAACAGTTGCGCCGCTATAAACGTCGCCTGCGCAACCACCATACAACCCGTGATGAAAGCCTGTTCTTTAATGCGCGTGAGTACGTCATGGCCAGCAATGACAGCGAAGAAGAAACTGACGAGCATTTAAGTGCTGATAATCCGGTTATTATTGCCGAGACCAGCAATAAAATCGAAGCCATGGCCGTAAAAGATGCCGTAATGCGTATGGATCTTGCCGACAGCCATGTTCTACTGTTTCGCAACAGTAAAAATGGCCATGTCAATGTGGTATACCGCCGGCCTGACGGCAATATCGGCTGGATTGATGCTGAAATAAAAACTGCCTGATACATGTCTAACCAAACCTGCGCGTTTCTGATTATTGGCAACGAGATTCTGTCTGGCCGTACCCAGGACAAAAACCTGGCAGTGCTGGCAGAGAAACTTGTTGCCAAGGGGGTGACGCTTGCAGAAGTCCGCATCGTGCGTGACGAGAAAGCCGCCATCATTCAGGCGGTGCAGGCACTATCCCGTGCCTATGACTATGTCATGACATCCGGTGGTATTGGCCCGACGCACGATGACATTACCAGTGCCTGTATAGCCGAAGCCTTTGCTGTTGCGCTGCATCGTGATCCTGCCGCCGTAGCCATGCTGGCCAGTCATTATACCCCTGAAGACTTAAATGCAGCGCGGTTGAAAATGGCAGATGTCCCAAAGGGATCTACGTTGATTGAAAATCCGGTTAGCAAAGCACCAGGATTCCGCGTTCAGAATGTGTTTGTCATGGCAGGCGTTCCCCGGATTTTTACCGCCATGCTGGATAATGTTTTATTGTCATTGCAGGATGGTGATCCGGTGTTGAGCCGAACGGTCAGTACGTTGAAGGGGGAGGGGACTATTGCGGAAATTCTATCAGCAGTACAGGCGCGACATACATCTGTTGAAATTGGTAGTTATCCATACTTTCGCCAAGGTCAGATTGGTGTGAGTCTGGTGTTGCGTTCCACTGATCCCGATTTGCTCGATACTGCGGCGATTGATCTTGAGCAGGCGCTGGCGCGCCTGGATGCACCAGACAGTGACACAGTATAAAATCCTGGTTCGTGATCTGATTTTGCCATCTCGGATAGGATGCTATCCGCATGAACGCCATGCCTCACAAAAAGTACGTTTTCAGATTTCGGCAACGCTGGTCAGCGGTGCGCAGCCCGCAACGCTGGAAGAGACCCTGTGCTATCACGCCCTGATTGATCACATTAAACACTTAAGCCAGACACATATTGATCTGGTTGAAGACTATGCGCATCTGATCGCCACATGGTGTTTGCAGCATGACTGTGTTGCCAGTGTTGAAGTGACGGTGGAGAAGTTGGAAGCCATAGCCGAAGCGGGTAGTGTGGGAGCCAGTGTATCGATGCTGCGTGCTGCTCTGTAGCATTGTCTAGCCAAGCTGCATGGTATTTGCTACACCCGCCAGGATGATATTCAAACACTGCCGCTATGGATACCGGTTATTACAGATTTTCTGGATCTGTGCGCGGTATGATGCCCTGTTCTGGCTGCCCAAGGACAAGCTGCCGTGGATTGTCCGTCTGGCGGCCAGCACGGCACGCCTTGTGCGTCGGCGTTCCATTTTACGTAAAGGGCAGCGTCTTGGCCTTGCATTACAGGCGATTGGCCCTACGTTTATTAAACTGGGGCAGACACTGGCAACGCGGGCGGATCTGATTGGTACAGAGCTGGCGCGGGATCTGTCCACATTACAGGATCGGCTGCCGCCATTTCCAACCCAGCAGGCTAAAGCGATTATTGAAGAAGAGCTTGGCGCACCAATTGCTGTGCTTTTCAGCAGCTTTGCTGATAAGCCCATCGCGGCAGCCTCTATTGCACAGGTGTATCAGGCCGTTACCAGTGATGAACGGGCGGTTGCGGTAAAAGTGGTGCGGCCACATCTTGCCGAGGCGTTTGCACAAGATGTGGGCTTGCTGACCTGGCTTGCTGGCCTGATTGCCAGGAAAGATCCACGTTACAGCCGCTTGAAACTGCCAGAAGTGATGACGGTCTTAAAGCAGACTATTGCCATGGAAATGGATTTGCGCATGGAAGCGGCAGCTGCCAGCGAAATGGCTGAGAATCTTGCTCAGGATGCGTATATGTATGTGCCGGCTGTAGACTGGCAGCGCACCACCAAAAATGTGTTGACCCTGGAATGGGTGGATGGGGTACGCATTGATCAGCGTGCAACGCTACAGGACATGGGGCTGGATACGGATGTATTGCTGGCACATGCCGCCCAGGCATTTTTCCGGCAGGTGTTCCAGTTTGGATTTTTTCATGCAGACCTGCACCCGGGTAATCTGCTGGTCATGAATGATGGCCGTCTGGCCTTACTGGATTTTGGTGTAACAGGGCGGCTTGATAAAACAACGCGCCTGTATCTGGCTGATATGATGCACGGTTTTTTAATTGGTGATTATCATAAGGTGGCACGTGCCCATTTTGCGGCGGGGTATGTGCCGGCAGATCAGAATGAACCACTGTTTGCACAGGCGTGTCGGGCGATTGGTCAACCGCTGTTGAAGTTACCACTTGCCGAGGTGTCGCTGGCGCAATTGCTGGGACAGCTGTTTGAAACGACTGAGCGGTTTAATATGGCAACACAGCCGCATTTGCTGTTATTACAGCGTACCATGGTGGTGGCTGAAGGTATTGGTCGCGCCTTGAATCCGGCCGTGAATATGTGGGAACTGGCAAGACCACTGGTCGAACGCTGGCTTGTGGAGCATAAGTCACCATTGTATCGCTTGCGCGGTGAGGCACACAATATACACGATCATGTTGAGCGTTTGCGCAAGGTTTTTGCAGACATGGAGCGCATCGTACAGTATCATGTTGGGGAAATTTCAAAGGAACCAACACCATGAATGTTTATGTATTCTGGTTGATGATCGCTTTAATGCTGGCAACGGCGGCTGCCCTTGTTATGGGGTTGATTACCATGGTGCGTGGTAAAGGTATCGGGCAATTGACCAGTAACAGACTGATGCAGTGGCGTGTTGGGTTGCAGGCTCTGGCATTGCTTGCGTTTGCAACCTTGTTGTGGTTGCGGTAAAGGTTTTTATACATCTTTTGTTGCCGTAACGTGACGCTGAAGTGCTGCCCTTAGGGCTTTGTTCATAATTGTATTGCATAAAGCGGCAAAGGCGTCATGGATATAGCATGAGCCAAAGGAGCGATGTATGAATAATAATTTTGGTGTCATTGGTGCCGGCCAGATGGGCAGTGGTATCGCGCATGTTGCGGCGCAGGCGGGCTATGATGTTACCCTGGCTGATATCAGCAGTGAGGCTTTGGCCAAAGCCCTGGCAAATATTGATAAGAATATGACCCGTCAGGTCAGCAAAGGGACACTGTCTGAAGAGGACAAAAAAGCTGCATTGGCGCGTATCCATACAACTACTGGCTATGAATCCTTTGTATCTTGCGATTTTGTGGTAGAGGCCGCCACAGAAAATGAAGAAATCAAAAAGGATATTTTTAAGAAGCTGGTGCCTAATTTAAACGCGGATGCGATTATTGCCAGCAATACTTCATCTATTTCCATCACCCGGCTTGCGGCCATTACCGATCGACCAGAACGGTTTATGGGCATGCACTTCATGAACCCTGTACCAGTAATGAAGCTGGTTGAATTGATTCGTGGCATCGCCACCAGCGATGAAACCTATGCTGCTGTGCGTCAGATGGCTGAGCGTATGGGGAAAACCGTTGCCTCATCTGAGGACTTCCCGGCGTTTATCGTCAATCGTATTCTGCTGCCCATGATCAATGAAGCCGTTTACACCCTGCATGAAGGTGTGGGTAGCGTCGAAAGTATTGATACTGCTATGAAACTTGGGGCGAATCATCCCATGGGGCCGTTTGAACTGGCCGACTTTATTGGCCTGGATACCTGCCTTGCCATTATGAACGTGTTGCATAATGGTCTGTCCGACAGCAAATACCGTCCGTGCCCGCTACTGGTCAAATATGTAGAGGCTGGCTGGCTGGGACGCAAAACCGGTCGGGGTTTTTACGATTACAGTGGTGAAAAGCCTGTGCCGACGCGATAATCGCTCGCATTCTCGTCGTCTGCGTAATCAGTGCTGATTGCAAAGTTAACTGTACTCTCAAGCGCACCGCGTCATGCCGGCTGGGTAATGGAATCCATTTAAAGCACTAGAAATGCTTTATTATTTAATAGATGCCTTCATCCCTCCGGCATGACGCAGCGTGGTTGATAGTGCAGATAATATTGCAACCAACTATAGGAATAAACCCATATCTTCTGTGGCGGGTTCCTATATTACCCTTGCCCACATTATTCTTCCGTCTTTTTGGAAAATCTTAAAACACTGAAAATATTTGAATAATCATCTGTCCAAGGCTTGAAGTCCGCAGCAGGCGTTAACAGCTTCCATTTATGGCTTTCCGTGATCACCTCGGGTATGGAAACCTGCTTTCCGATCAAGGCAAGTTCTGTCTTAAACGGTCTGGAAAAGTCAATTTTACCATCGATAACATTGCTGGGCGTACTTTCAGAAGGCCGAAAATACACAACATACCCGGCTGGCAACTGATAATTGGCAATAACCTTAGATAAATCCAGGTATCTGTTACTGATATGGAATGCAATAAGCCCATCTGGTTTTATCTTTTTGAGGTAAAGATCCAACGCCTCCTGTGTCAATAAATGCACAGGAATAGCGTCACTGGAAAACGCATCCACTGTCAGAAGATCATACTTACCATCAGGAGTATTGCGAATCGTCAATCTGGCATCGCCAATCACAACATCCGGTTTTAACGGACAATCCTTTAAATACGTAAATAAAGCCGGGTTCCGTGCAATGACTTCAACTTCAGGGTCAATTTCATAGTACGTCATTGCGTCTGTTGGTCGCCCATAGCAGGCAAGTGTACCAGCCCCCAGGCCAATAATGCCAAGGTTCATTGGTTGGCTGCGCGTTGCATGCAAGCCCCGGAATATGTCGCCATAGGATCCCTCCTCATGATAATAGCTGAATTTATCAAGCCTGCGAGAGCGCGGCTCAAAAATCTGCAGACCATGCCAGGTTGTGCCATGTTGAAAAACATGCAACGTTGAATTCTGCTGCTCAATGGAAAATACGCGCATGGCACCATAAAAACTGCGGCTCTTATATAGGAACCTCTGCAAAAGGTGAGTGATACAAGGGGATCAAGGAATTTTTTGGGCAATAGAGCCTAAAGGGTTATTGGCTTGGTAAGAGGAAGTAGTTTTTGGTTATTTCCAGGCGATTTTGGAGGCAGTTATCCAATGG
>JANMDF010000050.1:0-1514 GCA_031376145.1 Alphaproteobacteria bacterium | reverse complement strand
CTGGATACCAGCTTTCGCTGGTAAAACGGATAGTGCTGTAAACCACGCTACTGCGTAAGTCCTGTGCTATATATAAGTGATCAATTGTGTCGAATTAGCCACCTATCGCGTAAAATGAGACTTTCAACACCTTAGCAACTTGCAGCATTGCCATACAGACATCATTAGTATAAGGCAGTTCTGTACAAGTCATGTCGTGTCCATACTAGATAAAAGGGAAAATCGATGACAAAAACCGCAAGCCCAAGCAAAAAAAGTTTAAATAAAGGCCGGTTTACAAATCGCACGCAACAGATAGACAAGCACGTTGGCTCCCGTATTCGCGAACGACGTACAATGCTTGGACTGACACAGCAGCAGCTTGCTGATCTGATTGGCGTAACATATCAGCAGGCTCATAAGTATGAGCGCGGTATTAATCGTGTATCTGCCGGACGGCTTTATGAAATTGCCCAGGTTCTTGGTGTGGTTGTGACGTTTTTTTATGACGGCATTGATTCACCCGCGGATGTTGCAGTCAACGAGCGACAGCGCCTGTGCCTTGAACTGGCCAGAAACTTTTCAATGATTGCCAACACCAGACACCAGGAAGCTCTGACCCAGATGGCGCGGGCGCTGGCTGTAGAAACGACACCGAATGAAACGGTATTAAAGCCTGCCGTGTCGGCTGTTAATTGATATCAGGATAAGGGAAATCCGCATGTCACGTGCGCATACTGCCAGCTCCCTGCAACGCATCACTGAAACTTTCTCGTCCGGCACGTCGTTGGAGCATATGGAGTATCCTGAACCCGGCAGCATGTTGTTCAGGGTGCTGAAACGTCTTACAGATATCACTTTTTCAGCAACGGCCATGCTGCTGCTGGCACCGGTATTTCTGGTATTGTTTTTACTGATTGCCTACACAGGCGGCTCCCCATTTTTTCTGCATCGCCGGATTGGACGCAACGGCAAAACCTTTGACTGCATTAAATTTCGCACCATGGCGCCTGATGCTGAACAGATTCTTGCCGAATATCTGGCACAGAATCCGCTGATCCGGAAAGAGTGGGAAACGCATCATAAATTGAAAAATGATCCCCGCATTACACGGGTTGGCCAAGTCCTGCGCCAGACAAGCCTGGATGAATTGCCGCAGCTCTGGAATGTTTTGCTGGGGGATATGAGCCTGGTGGGCCCCCGCCCGGTTATTATAGATGAACTGGAAAAATACGGCAACTACCTGCCATACTATCTCAGCGTGCGCCCCGGCCTTACCGGTCTGTGGCAGGTCAGTGGCCGTAATGATGTTGGCTATGCTGAGCGGGTGATGATGGACGTCCACTACGTAAAAAACCGTGGTTTTTTCAATGATCTGCTATTAATGCTGCGTACATTCCGGGTATTATTCAGCAGACGCGGTGCGTATTAGAGATATAACATCTTGCAGTCAGTATAAAGCGAAACGGCGTTTTCGAGAATTTTTGTGGTCTGACAAGGAAAAAGTCGCCGCCGGTCTTCGCCTTGCAATACCC
>JANMDF010000297.1:0-1835 GCA_031376145.1 Alphaproteobacteria bacterium | reverse complement strand
CGGCGTTTATCAATAATGGCCAATTCTACATCCAGGCGTTTGGCAATGGCACGGGCGCGCGCCACACCACCAACGTCCGGCGATACAATGGCTATATGCTTGCCGCGATACCGTTCCTGAATGTCGCGGGTGAATACCGGTGCACTGTATAAATTATCAGTGGGAATATCAAAAAAGCCCTGAATTTGACCGGCATGCAGAACCAGCGTTAAGACGCGGTTAGCACCCGCTACAGTAATTAAATTTGCCACCAGCTTGGCCGAAATAGGGCTGCGGGGGCCCGATTTGCGATCCTGACGTGCATAACCAAAATAGGGAATAACAGCCGTGATCCGTCGCACCGAACCACGCCGCAAGGCATCCATGGTTACCAGCAATTCCATCAGATTATCATTCACGGGATGCGCGGTAGACTGAATCACAAACACATCTTCGCCACGCACATTTTCCTGAATTTCCACAAACACTTCCATATCAGCAAAGCGTTTAATGGTGGCCTGCGTCAGAGGAAGTTTCAGATAATTGCTGATTGCCTCAGCCAGGGGACGATTGCTGTTGCAGGCGATAATTTTCATAAAAGCGGCTCCAACCGGACTGGGTGGGGCTGTATAACAGTCAAGTGCGCATGTGTAAAGTTTACGATTGGTATAGAAATTGCATGTAGGGTGTTGAGGTAAAAAAGGTGCACATCAACATGCCAAACAAACATATTATACTGATGTCATTCATTGCACTGACGTCGTGCGCTAATACGCTTGAGCGTCTGGATAACGTGGGTAAAGGCCCCGAGCTTGCGCCCATCGAAAACCCCACGGCCAATGCTGGCTACCAGCCAGTGAGTGTGCCATTGCCACAGGCAAAAGCCAGTTATAATAACCCGAATTCCCTCTGGCAGTCCGGCTCCAAATCCTTCTTTAAAGACATGCGTGCGACTGAAGTTGGCGATCTTGTGACGGTACTGATTGATATTAATGATCAGGCACAGTTGAATAACACTTCAACCCGTGCACGCGCAGATTCTGAGCAAAGCGGTATTACATCGCTGTTTGGCCTGGAACAGTCCGCCGGACGCCTTGCCGGCAATCCAGACCCCAGCAGCCTGGCTGACATCAGCACCAACGTTGATAATAAAGGCGAAGGTAAAATTAACCGTAACGAGGCCATTAAAATGAAAGTGGCAGCCCTCGTTACCCAGCGTTTACCCAATGGTAATATGGTGATTCAAGGTCGCCAGCAGGTACGGGTGAATTTTGAACTGCGTGAGTTGCAGATTGCCGGCATTGCCCGCCCACAGGATATTACCTCAGAAAACACTATTCCCTTTGAAAAAGTGGCCGAAGCCCGCATTTCTTACGGCGGCAAGGGGCATTTAAGCGATGTACAGCAGCCACGTTATGGCAACCAGATCATGGATATTATTCTGCCGTTTTAACAGCACAAATGTATTGCCAATGTGTGTACATTTTTGTACATTCACTTGAATGCAGGACTTACGCAAAATAACGATGTTTCCGTTTTTCCGGCGAAAGCCGGAATCCAGAACTATTTGTTTTTGCTGGATACCAACTTTCGCTGGTAAAACGGACAGTGATGCAAATTGCATCGCTGCCTAAGTCCCATGAATGTTAAAGACAACAAAAGGTACACATTTCATGCTGACACCAGCCCGCAGCGACCGCCTGGCTATCAGAATTGCGCCACATGTTAAGGAACGCCTGCTGATTGCTGCAGAAGCACGCCACAAAACGTTAAGCGAATTTGTGCTGGATACTGCTATTACTGAAGCAGAGCAGATACTTGCGGAACAACGCCATTTTTCCTTAACATCAGAAGCA
>JANMDF010000256.1:0-2045 GCA_031376145.1 Alphaproteobacteria bacterium | reverse complement strand
AGACCTTTTTGACGATCGCTTGCACGGCTGGAATCCGAGTGGAACCACCGACTAAAACAATTTCATCGATTTTGTTTTTGTCGATTTTGGCATCGCGGACTGCGTTTTCCACAGGCACCCGACAGCGATCGATCAAGTCGGCACAAATTTCTTCAAACTTTGCTCTGGTCATGGTTAGATCCAGATGTTTGGGTCCATCTTGAGTGGCGGTGATAAAGGGCAGGTTAATTTCAGCCTGAGTCACGCTGGACAATTCAATCTTGGCTTTTTCAGCGGCTTCGGTCAGGCGCTGCAAGGCTTGACGGTCTTTGCGTAGGTCAATGCCTTCTTTCTTGGCGAAGTCATCGGCCATGAAATCTACGATCTTTTTATCGAAGTCGTCACCACCTAGGTGAGTATCACCAGAAGTAGCCAGTACTTCAAAGACCCCATCACCTACTTCTAGTAGCGATACGTCGAAGGTACCGCCACCTAAGTCAAATACCAAAATGGTTTCGCTGCTCTTTTTGTCTAAGCCATAGGCCAAGGAAGCGGCAGTGGGCTCGTTGATAATCCGTAGTACCTCGATCCCGGCAATTTTGCCCGCATCCTTGGTAGCTTGTCGCTGAGAGTCATTGAAGTAGGCTGGTACGGTAATTACAGCCTGGGTCACGGTTTCACCCAGGTACTTACTGGCATCATCTACCAGTTTGCGGAGTACCAGTGCCGAGATTTCTTCAGGGGCGTATTTCTTACCATTGCTATCGATCCGGACACTGTTGCCCTCGTTCAACACCTTGTAAGCTACCTCGGTAGCTTCGTTGGTGATTTCGTCAAAGCGCCGACCGATGAAGCGCTTCACCGAGTAAAAAGTATTTTCAGGGTTCATTACCGCTTGCCGCTTAGCAATCTGCCCCACCAGCCGATCGCCATTCTTAGCAAAAGCAACCACGGAAGGGGTAGTGCGGAAGCCCTCGGCGTTAGCAATTACAGTGGGTTTGCCACCTTCCATAACTGCTACGCAAGAGTTAGTTGTTCCTAAATCAATGCCTACGACTTTTCCCATAAAGCTTTAACTATTCCTTTATCTATAAACAATCGGGTTTACTGTTTGCCACCCTGGGCAGGGCTGATTGGCCATGATGCGGCGACAAGCGATGGGCAACAGTAGTAGAACTGCTCTTACCAACCCTATCCTGGTTTGATTAAGGATTTTTTTGAAGGGTGGTTTACCGTACCTACCGCACAGTTTTGAAAACTGACGTTGCCGTAACTCTCTTAAATTTACGCTAGGCTGCCCTAGAACGATATCGGGCAAGCCGAATGGCCAGAGTGTTGTTTACCGAAGCTCGATCAATTGACCGCTAGACGATCGATTTTAAAGCCGCCGTGATTTCTGGATATTGAAAGGAAACGCCCTGATTTAGCAAGGCCGTGGGCAGCACCTGTTGGCCTTCTAAGACCACCGTGGCTCCATCTCCCAACATGGCATCTAACACAAAACCCGGCACCGGCATCCAAGATGGTCGCCCCATCACTTCACCCAGCTGTTGACACAACTCTTTCATCCGTAACGGTTGAGGAGCCGTGGCATTAAAGGTGCCAGCCATGGTGGAATTATCCAGCGCAGTGATGATCAGCCCGACCACATCGTCTAGGTGAATCCAGGAAAACCACTGATTCCCAGAGCCAATGGGACCGCCCATAAACATTCTAAAAGCAGGAATCATCTTGGCTAAAGCACCACCATTGCCCAGCACAATTCCCAGCCGGAAGGTGACCAATCGGACATCGGTCTGTTGCGCAGCTGCTTCCCAACCACGACAGAGTTCCGCCAAAAAATCATGGCCAGCGGCGCTAGAATCATCGAATTTGGCTGTTTCGCTAGTGCCATAGTAGCCAATGGCCGAGGCATTAATTAACACTTGGGGTTTGGGATTGGCCTGTTGAATGGCCTCCACAATTTTGGCGGTGCCGATGGTGCGGCTCTCTAAAATGATTTTTTTTTGATCAGCTGTCCACCGCTTTTCGGCGATCGGCTCCCCCGCCAGATTCACCACGGCATC
>JANMDF010000246.1:0-5451 GCA_031376145.1 Alphaproteobacteria bacterium | reverse complement strand
CGGCATCGCCTTTATGACACACTATTATTATCTGCAACAGGCTTCAAAGCCTCCTGCGGACAGCGTTGTAACGCTTTCATAAAAACGCTTGCATACCGCCATAAAGTTGCTTACAGAATCTCCTCTTTGTCGCACGTGTGCAGGGCATGCCGCGTCGGCCTTATCTGATCCAACCTATGGAGTGTGAAATGCCCAAGTTGAAAACCAAAAGTGGTGCCAAGAAGCGTTTCCGCGTTACGGCTACCGGCAAAATCATGGCAGGCCCCGCCTGCAAGCGTCACAACCTGCGACGCCGATCACAAAGCATGAAGCGAAAAGCCCGTGGACATTTCATCCTGCAGGATCGCGATGCCCGCATCATTCGCAAATACCATCCGTATATCTGATTCAGCCGAGTAGGAAGTAAATCATGGCACGTGTTAAACGTGGGGTTACCAGTCACGCCCGTCACAAAAAAGTATTGGAACAGACAAAGGGTCATTATGGCCGCCGCAGTACCTGTATTCGCACCGCGAAACAGTCGATGGAAAAGGCATTGCAGTACGCCTACCGCGACCGTCGCAATCGCAAGCGTGATTTCCGTCGCCTGTGGATTCAGCGGATTAACGCTGGTACCCGCCAGTACGGTCTGGCATATTCGCAATTCATCAACGGCCTGAAACTGGCTGGCATTGAAATGGATCGTAAGGTACTGGCCGATCTTGCCGTGCGTGAGCCGGTAGCATTCAAAGCCGTTGTGGATCAGGCGCAAGCGGCCTTAAACAAAAAAGCCGCTTAACCGCGCATGTCCGCTGATCTTGCGAGCTTGCGCGACAGCCTGTTGCAGCAGATCGCAGCAGCGGCTACGCTCGATGCGCTGGAAACAGTGCGTGTTGACGCGCTGGGCAAAAAAGGCAGCATTACCGCCCTGTTTGCAACGATGGGCAGCCTGCCACCCGATCAGCGCAAGGATGCCGGTGCTCAGTTTAATAACATCAAACAGCTGGTAACCGATGCCCTGCAGGCACGCAAGGGAGTGCTGGAGCAGGCCGCATTGCAGACGCAGCTGCAGGCTGAGGCCATTGATGTGACGCTGCCACCCATGGCGATACACACAGGCAGCATGCACCCCATCCGCCAGGTGCTGGATGAAGTCATCAACATTTTTGCGCGTCTGGGCTTTGATGTCGCCACAGGGCCGGACATTGAAGACGACTGGCATAACTTTACAGCATTGAATATCCCCCCCAGCCACCCGGCACGCCAGATGCATGATACATTTTACATGCAGGGCAACGCTGCTGATGGTGCGCCGCTGGTATTGCGTACCCACACATCGCCGGTGCAGATTCGCACCCTTATGCAGCAGAAACCGCCGCTCAGAATGCTGGCGTTTGGCTCAACCTACCGCTGTGACTCTGACCAGACCCATACCCCGATGTTTCACCAGATCGAAGGCCTGGTGATTGAAGAAGGTATTCATATGGGGCATTTGAAGGGTACGCTGCAGGCCTTTTTGAAGGCCTTTTTTAATCTGGATGCTGTGCCCATGCGGCTGCGTCCCAGCTTTTTCCCTTTTACGGAGCCTTCTGCCGAAGTGGATATTGCCTGCAATCGCCAGGGTGGACGGATGGAAATTGGTACTGGCGATGACTGGCTGGAGATTCTGGGCTGCGGCATGGTGCATCCCAACGTGTTGAAGAACTGTGGGGTTGATCCGTCACGCTACCAGGGTTTTGCGTTTGGCATGGGTGTGGAGCGTCTGGCGATGCTCAAATACGGGATGCCGGATTTACGCGCATTCTTTGCTTCTGATCTGCGTTGGCTGCAGCATTATGGATTTAATATGCTGGATGCAGCCCCGATTCCAGGGGGGGCAGCATGAAATTTACCCTCAACTGGTTGAAAAATCACCTGGAGACGACAGCTAGTCTAAGCGATATTACGGATGCCTTAACGTCACTGGGGCTGGAAGTGGAAAGTGTCAGCGATGAGACAAGCCGCCTGGCGGCATTCACCGTTGCCGAAATTGTCGCCACCGAACAACATCCCAATGCTGATCGCCTGAAAGTCTGCCGCGTCAATACCGGTGCGGAAACCCTGCAGATTGTCTGTGGTGCGCCTAATGCCCGCGCTGGTCTGAAGACCGTACTGGCGCGTATGGGCGTTGTGATTCCTTCCAGTGGTGTAGCCTTAAAACCTACTGCGATTCGGGGGATAGACAGCCAGGGAATGCTGTGTTCTGCTGAAGAACTCTGTCTGGGTGGTGACAGCAGCGGCATTATGGAGCTGCCTGCCAGTGCAACAGCAGGCGCCCTCGCTGCTGCGGCATTGGGTTTGGATGATCCGGTCATTGAAATAGCCATTACCCCGAACCGTGGCGACTGCCTGGGCATTCACGGCATCGCCCGCGATCTGGCTGCCAAAGGTATTGGCCGTCTGAAGCCCTGGAACCCGACCACTGTTACAACAACAGGCGGTAACTCTGTAGCAGTACATATTAGCGATCCAGCGTTATGCCCACTGTTTGCGCTACAGCAGGTTACCGGTGTGACCAATGGTGCAAGCCCTGAATGGCTGGCACAGCGACTAACCGCTGTTGGCCAGCGGCCACAGTCGCTACTGGTGGATATTACCAACTTCCTGTGTCTTGGCCTGGGGCGTCCCCTGCATGTTTTTGATGCGGATAAAGTCAACGGTGATATACGCATTCATGCCGCTGCGGGCGGTGAAGCCTTTGCAGGCCTTAATGGTCAGACGTATACAATGCCCGCTGGTGCAATCGTCATCAGCGATGCTACGGGTGTCATCAGTCTGGCAGGCATCATGGGCGGCGCCAGTACTGCGGTCGACGCGCAAACCACCAATGTGCTGGTTGAATCGGCATTGTTTGATCCGCTGGCCATTGCCGATGCGGGTCGTAAACTCAACATCCTGTCAGACGCCCGTTACCGTTTTGAACGGTCTGTCGATCCTGCAACGACACTCCCTGGCCTGCACCAGGCCGTTGCCCTGATTCTTGAGCATGGTGGCGGTACAGCCTGCCCCGTCATCCAGGTTGGTGCACCCCCCGCCTTGCCCACCGCTATTCCATTTAATCGTGCCTTGGTCGCACAACGGGGCGGCCTGGAGCTTACCCATACACAGATTGACGGCTACTTAAACAGCCTTGGCTTTACCGTATCGGATGCACACGTCACGCCCCCTACCTGGCGGCCAGACGTAACCATTGCCGAAGACCTGGTGGAGGAAGTCCTGCGCCTGGCCGGTTATGACGCCATTCCTGCCGTACCACTGCCAGTAGCAACGCGCCCAGCCCAGATACCAGCCATTCTTAACCGTGTCAGCCGGATGCGCCGTGCCCTGGTTGCGGCAGGCTATCATGAGGCTGTCACCTGGTCCTTCACCAGTCATGACCTGGCGGTACAGTTTGGCGGTGGCGATGCCGCCCTGGCACTTGCCAACCCGATCAGTGCCGATCTCGCACACATGCGCCCCAGCCTGTTGCCTAATTTACTGCTGGCCGCAACCCACAATACCGATCGCTCCATTCGCGGTAACCGTCTGTTTGAAATTGGTGCCATCTTTCAAGGGGTGCAGCCCGGGGGGCAGGAACTGGTTGCCTGTGCCGTCACCTGGGGCATGAACACAGACAACCACTGGGCGCGCAAGGCTAAGCCTGTCAGCGTCTATACCATCAAACAAGCCGCACAGCAGGCCTTGCAGGCCTGTGGCTTCAGCCTGGATGGTGTTACATTCAGCCCTGAGAATCTGCCCGCCTGGTATCATCCCACCCGCAGCAGTGTCTTGTTGTTGGGAAAAACCGTTGTAGGCGTTGTGGGTGAGCTACACCCTGGCCTGTTATCTGCATGCAACGCACCATCCCCCATCGCGGCTTTGGAACTGTACCTGGAACGCCTTCCTTTCGCGAAACAAAAAGCCGTGGCGCGCCCTGCCTTGCAGACCAGTGATTTTCAACCCGTGAACCGCGATTTCGCCTTCATTGTCGATGCGGCGCAACCTGCCGATAGTCTGGTAAAATGTATCCGCCAGGTAGACCGGCAGATGATTACGCAGGTTACCGTTTTTGATGTGTATCAGGGCACAGGCGTTGCCGATGGTAAAAAATCTCTCGCTGTCAGTGTGCGCCTGGAACCACGGGATAAAACCCTGACAGAAGAAGACTTAACCAGCCTGAGCACAAAAATTGTGGATGCTGCTGGAAAATTGGGGGCAACCCTGCGAGTGTAAATACCTGATTGTGATGTGCATCACAGTCATATGGAATAGTCTATGGTAGACTGCCTGTTATGTTTGATGATTCATCTTATTTTAAGCACGTTGTTGATTTGGGTAGCCTTGAAAGATGCCTTAGACAACTGAAATTGAAAGACTTGTATGACGCCGTTGCCCTGCAGAGCGATACGTCTCTCAGCGTATCGGAATTACAAAAACATTGCAGCAATATAGTTGCAAACGGCCAATACCCGCATTGGGGTAGATTTAAACGCGTTGATGCTAACCAAGGGTGGGAAAGATTCAACAGAATTACCCAAGATTGGAAGCTGGTAGCCGGGACTGCAACAATGATTCTCGGCAATCCACAGCACCGTGCCTACTACGATGGCTGGCTGCAGGCAAAGAATAAAAATAAAAGCGATGCAGACGCTAGCCGTATTTTATTAAGCACATTCCTGGCTGGCGCGGCGATTGTATTAAATATCACGGCTAGCGGCATCGAGAAAAACGCCTTTAAAACTACAGTAGATCCCCTGCAACCAAATAGCACGGAGGCTTCTTGCATCAAGACGGTACTGTACCAAAATCCGGCATCAGGCAAAGATCCAATGCTTGCACGCACCCTTCTCAGTCGTTGCCTTCCGCCGGAAAAAGGCTATCCCCTGCTGCAGGAACTCAGAAAAAGTGATCAGTATGGCTTCCTGGGGAATACGCTGCTTGTTACAGCAGTGTTAATTTTCGGGAACACTGTTATACAACAGGCACAGCGCTTTGATACCTGGATCAACGGCTGGGATAATAAACAACCACGATAATCCGAACACTTGCCATGGGCAAAAGCCTGTGCTAGACCGCCACCTATCGGAATTCTGGATTTTACGCGTGGCAAAAAAATATTCTTCTCATCAAGTTGGCAATCGTTATGGTGCAGCGTTGCTGCAGGTTGCATCGCAGAAAAAAGCCGTTGGTTCTGTCCACGGTGACCTGACACTGCTGCAGGAGCTTATTGCAAGAGAAGCTACCCTGGCTGCTGCGCTGAAATCCCCAGTATTTCCGGATATGGACAAATTAGTGTTGCTGCAGCAGTTGCTGGCTGTGTACGAAAAACAGGGTGGGCATGTTTTTCATCAGATCACACGCAATCTGTTACAGATAGTCGCTGCTAACAGTAAGTTTGCGGCACTGCCGCAAATAATCACAATGTTTCTGCTGTTGGCCAGGCAGGCGGAAGGG
>JANMDF010000237.1:0-2765 GCA_031376145.1 Alphaproteobacteria bacterium | reverse complement strand
ACATTTAACAGCAGGCATCAAACCCGTCTATAAACGCGTTGACACCTGCGCGGGTGAATTTTCCACACAGACATCCTACATGTATTCCGCCTATGAATACGCCAGTTTTGGGGAACCGGTCTGCGAAGCCAAGCCCACTGACCGGAAAAAGGTGATTATCCTTGGTGGTGGCCCGAACCGTATTGGCCAGGGCATTGAGTTTGACTACTGCTGTGTACACGCCGCCTACGCCATGCGTGACCTGGGGCATGAGTCGATCATGGTGAACTGTAATCCGGAAACCGTTTCTACCGACTATGACACATCGGATCGCCTGTATTTTGAGCCATTAACCCCTGAGCACGTCCTTAATATCTGTCAGTTGGAACAGCAGAAGGGTGAACTACTGGGGGTGATTGTGCAGTTTGGCGGGCAGACGCCCTTAAAACTGGCGGCAGCCCTGGAAAAAAATAATATTCCGATTTTGGGTACGTCGCCTGATGCGATTGATCTGGCGGAAGACCGAGAGCGTTTTCAACAACTTTTACAACACCTTGGCCTGAAGCAACCGGACAATGGTACGGCTACCAGTTATGAACAGGCACTGGCGGCAGCCAGGCGCATTGGGTATCCGGTGGTAGTGCGTCCCAGTTATGTTTTAGGTGGTCGCGCCATGGAAATTGTGCACGACGACACAGCCTTGAAAACGTTTGTTGATAAGGCTTTGCGAGATTTTGGCGAAAATCCGCTGCTCATTGATCAGTACCTGCGTGACGCTATCGAAGTCGATGTTGATGCCATTGCTGACGGCCAGGATGTGTTTATCGCCGGTATTATGGAGCATATTGAGGAAGCCGGTATTCATTCCGGTGATTCCGCCTGTTCCCTGCCCGCTTACTCCCTGAAGCCGGAAATTCTGGAGCAGTTGCGCATCCAGACCAGACAGTTAGCCAAGGCCTTGCATGTAGTCGGTTTAATGAACATTCAGTTCGCGATTAAGGATGATGTGATCTATCTGCTGGAAGTCAACCCGCGTGCCAGCCGTACCGTACCGTTTGTCGCCAAGGCCACCGGCATACCGGTGGCACGCATTGCCGCCCAGGTCATGGCCGGCGTAAAACTGTCCAGTTTCGCCCTGCCTGCCGAAAGCCCGCAGAAATTTGTTGCCGTCAAAGAGTCCGTCTTCCCTTTCAGCCGTTTTCCTGGCGTTGATACCCTGTTAGGCCCGGAAATGAAATCCACCGGTGAGGTCATGGGTTTTGACAGCGATTTTGTGCGCGCCTATGCCAAGGCACAACTGGCGGCTGGAACCATACTACCCACTAAGGGCAGGGTTTTTATCTCTGTCAAAGATGATGATAAGCCGAAAATTGCCGGTGTGGCACGCAAGTTGGTGGACATGGGTTTTGAAGTGCTGGCTACCACCAATACCTGTAAAGTTCTGAGCGATGCCGGTATTGCGGCCACCTTTGTGCATAAAGTCGGTGAAGGCAGGCCGCACATTGTCGATGCCCTGAAAAGCAGCCAGGTTGATCTGGTGATCAACACCACTGCTGGGGCACAGGCGATTGCCGACAGCTTTTCCATCCGCCGCACGGCGGTGACGCATGGTATCCCCTATGTCACCACCCTGGCCGCTGCCAAGGCCACTGTCGATGCCATTGCTGTCATAAAATCCGGTGATTTCGGCGTCTATTCCCTGCAGGAAACGCATGGGCGGATGCTGCCGGTGCAGGCAGCCTGACCTGCCGGATCCCGGCTTTGGCACCCGCCGCCCCTGGCGCGATGCGCCAGGAAGGCGATGATGGGGGAGAATCCTTCAAGGATTCTCCCCCCATCATCGCCGGTGCAGGCTTTGCCTGCACGGCGGCGGGTGTCAAAGCCGGGAAAGCGGCAGCCAGGCTGCGCACGCTCATAGCAATCAGGTCTGGGAGTTACCCCCTGCGTGTCTGCATATAGGACATACAACTATCGACTTGTCACCATTCCGATGCAGGCCTGTGGAATGGGTAGCCTGGCGATGAGTTCTTGATTTGCACCATGGTTATCGCGCCGCTTTATGTTCACCGTAAGTGAACTCTGTTCCTGCAGTGCTTTTTGTACAAATGATGCGGCGGTAGGTGGAACAAGTGTTGCGTCCATGATGCTGTAAACAGTTGTAAGATCTTTAGACGCTAATGTTTCCTGTTGTTTCAAACGGTCAACAACAGCTGTAAGCCCCTGTTTACGGTGCACATGTCCCCTAAAAACATTATAATGTTCCAATATACGCTGACGCAAATCATCCACGGATTTTGTAAGTATTGTAATATCAATACTAGTACCGTGCATATAACCTTGCGAACCATCAATGCTTTCTTTGTGAATAGGATGGTTGTGACGCGACGCTGTTTTTTCACCACTTACTGTGCGCAAGGTAAAGATACCTGCTGATAACTGGTCAGTGGCGGCAATTTTTAACATTTTCTGGATTGGGGAACGGAACGTATTTATGTGATCGTTAATCGCACCTGTATCTTTAAGATTACTGGAAAGTACCTTCAGTGCCTCTTGTCTGGTCATAACTGAAGAAACGGTTTCTTGCTGTGCAATAAGCCCTTCGACATAACTGATAACAACATCACTTTTGTTACTCAGTAACGCAGTGTAGACATCATCAACAGTATCGCTATCAAGGCTGATCTTGCTGATTCCTGTCAGGACTTCAGTCAGACTGCCGGCATCGCTATCCAGCTTTTTATGCAGTCGCTGTATGTCCGTCATCATAGTCCCATAGGCAATCCTGC
>JANMDF010000221.1:0-2095 GCA_031376145.1 Alphaproteobacteria bacterium | reverse complement strand
GTGCGCTGGCGTGAAAGCGTATTGCAGCTCAGCGCATTGGGTGCGCAACAGCAGATAGAAGTGGGGCACGGTAAAGTGCTTACCGGCCTTGCCAAACGCATTGCACCGGAGATGCAGGCCATTTCCCTGCAGACACCACAGGATATTGACACGTTTTTGACCCATCAGCACAGCAAGGAAGAGCAGGCATGTTTAGCGTAAAAGATAAAACCGCCCTTATTACCGGTGCTTCCGGCGGTATTGGTGCAGCCATTGCCGAAACTCTGGCAGCGGCGGGCGCAACCGTGATTTTAACCGGCACGCGCCTGGAAAAACTGGAAAGCGTTGCCGCACAGATTCCCGGTGCGCATGTCCTCACCGCAAACCTGGAAGATGCCGCCGCCCCTGGTGTGCTGGCCGCCAAGGCAGAAGCGCTTACCGGCAGTATAGATATTCTGATCAATAACGCAGGGTTGACCCGCGATGGTTTGATGCTGCGCATGAAGGATGAAGACTGGCTGGATGTGATTAACGTCAATTTGACCAGCGTTTTCCGCCTGACACAGGCCTTGCTGAAAGGCATGATGAAAAACCGCTGGGGGCGGATTATCAATATCTCATCGGTGGTTGGTGTTATGGGTAACGCTGGCCAGGCAAATTACTGTGCCAGCAAGGCTGGTCTTATAGGATTCAGTAAATCCCTGGCACAGGAAGTCGCCAGCCGCAATATTACCGTGAACACCATCGCCCCTGGCTTCATTACCACCCCCATGACGGATAAACTTAATGATGCCCAGAAAACCGCCATGCTGAGTCGTATTCCCGTTGGTGCCTTTGGCGATCCAGCGGATATTGCCGCCTGCACCTTGTACCTGGCATCCCAGGAGGCTCGGTATGTGACGGGGCAGACGATCCATGTGAACGGTGGCATGGTGATGGTGTAAACATTTTCCGGCAGGTGTTTAGCATGCCTAATGCAACCCTCACCATTAACCTTACCGCTCTTGTCCGAAATTATCGGTTGTATCAAACTTGGGCAGATGGTGCGGCTGTTGCCTGCGTGGTCAAGGCGGATGCGTATGGCCTGGGGATGGAAGCCGTTGCTAACGCCCTGTATACCGCCGGATGCCGGACATTTTTTGTGGCTTATCCGCAAGAAGGCGTTGCGTTGCGGCAAACATTACAAGATGCGGATATTATTGTTCTGAATGGCCTTACCCTTGATACGCTTACTGATTTTAAATTGCATCAACTGACCCCTGTTTTGAATACCCTGGCACAGGTTGCCTTGTGGCGGGATGAGGGCACATCCGCACTATCACCCTGGCTGCAGATTGAAACAGGAATGCATCGCATCGGCATTTCCCATTATGACTGGGAGCTGGCTAGAGATATGCTGGATTTTCCCAATGCAGGTGCAATGAGCCACCTGGCCTGTGCAGATACGCCCGCTTCCCCCATGAATCGACAACAGCTGCATACCCTGCAGCAGGCCAAATCCTTTTTTAAGGCTGACAAGTCCAGTCTTGCTGCATCCTCTGGTGTTTTCCTTGGGGCAGACTACTGTGCAGACATGGTGCGCATTGGTGCAGGTTTATATGGGGCAATCCCCCACCCCGCCCTGCAATCGGTCGTCAGCGTGCACGCCCCTGTTCTGGAAATACGGGGGATTGCTGTGCATGATCATGTTGGTTATGGCGCAACCTATACGGCTTCACAGGTAAGAAAAATCGCCACTGTCGGGATTGGCTATGCTGATGGCTACCACCGGCATTTAAGTAATGCCGGACATGTTGTCCTGCATGGCCAGCGTTTGCCTGTCGTCGGACGTGTGTCCATGGACATGATCACCGTTGATGTCAGCGACATTACCTGTACTGTCGGTGATATGGTTGAGATCTACGGTGCAACCTACACCATCAATGATGCAGCGACAGCGGCGGGTACAATTGGGTATGAGATTATTACCAGCCTGGGAAAGCGATTGCGGCGTGTGTATACCGCTCGCATCTGAAGATTTGAAAAATACTTTGCGAGCGGCAATGCCCGCGCGGCGTTTGAGCGTTACATCGCACTTTCTTCATGTGCGATAAGTATAGACACACTGATCACATCC
>JANMDF010000210.1:0-4295 GCA_031376145.1 Alphaproteobacteria bacterium | reverse complement strand
CCTTCCAGTTCCCCTTGCCTGCCTGCTCAAATACCAGCGTTTCATAAAACGCGTTCAGAATCTCTTCCGAACCCATACCCGCTGCTTCATACGGTGCCAGCTCGCGATTTTCTTTTGCGGCCTTAACACGTGCCTTCTCTGTTTCCGCACCGTCAAGACACATCAGAAAGCTGCTGGCCAGCAGTTTCCGCCGGCGATCAATACGCACATACACCAAATCTTTGGCATCAAATTCAAAATCCAGCCAGGAACCACGGTACGGAATCACCCGCGCATTATACAGAAACTTACCTGAAGAATGGGTTTTGCCATGGTCATGGTCAAAGAATACGCCCGGGCTGCGGTGCATCTGGGAGACAATCACCCGCTCGGTACCGTTCACCACAAAGGTACCGTTGGCGGTCATGAGTGGAATATCACCCATGTAAACATCCTGCTCTTTAATATCGCGAATGGAGCGGGAACCGGTATCCTCATCAATATCCCACACCACCAGACGCAGGGTGACGCGCAGCGGAACAGCATAGGTAATGCCGCGTTGCTGACATTCTTCCACATCATATTTGGGGGCGTCAAATTCATACGAAACAAACTCCAGGCGCGACTTGCCTGTGTAGTCCTCAATCGGAAAAACCGATGCAAATACTTCCTGCAGACCGATTTTCTGTCGCTTGGCCGGCTTCACATACCGCTGCAAAAACAGTTCATAGGAATTGCGCTGCACCTCAATGAGGTTAGGCATCTGCACAGAGTCCTGAATATGGCCAAAAGTCTTGCGAATACGTTTACGACTGGTGAAGGATCTTGTCATCTGTTCCAAACCTTAAGTTTAACAATTACTCAACGCAAAAAATCCGGTGAACTTTTCGTCACACCGGTTTTTTTGTTATAACGCTTCAGCGGCTGCGCGCACACAGAAACAACCAACCAATTCTGCCATTACCGCCACAAATATACGCTTAAATTCTGCCCCCGTATATAAACAGCATCTGCACGGCTGTAAACATAAAAGGAACGCGAACTTACACCTTTATCAGGCGGTGTCAAGCCAGTGCCCGGAATATTTTTCCAGGATCTTACCACTCATCACTTTTGTCATCGTGAGCGCTGGTTTTCTCCATGAGCATTGCGAATGGATAAGAAAACCAAGCTATTCGGTGATCCAGCCTTAAAATTCTGGATTCCGGATAACAGGCTCATCTTCCAAGGCATAGCCTTGGATTCGCCTATGTTTCCGGAAAAACGGAGAGAAGTGATGGGTGGCAAGTTTTCAGGATATTTTTTCAGGATATTTTTAGCGGTGATCGCTATCGATGATACTGCGGGGCACACCGCAATGCTACAAAGCAAAAAGGCTTCCACCCGCACCTTTAGACATAACACTATAAAACTGCACCACGATTCTACGTTGCCGGACGATGGACCCAGCCTACGCTGGGAATTCGACAGGTGTTGCAGCATCTTCATGCGAATCCCCAGTGTGTGTGGGGAGGGGGACTCGAACCCCGCACAACTTTGTTGTGCTGTTTTATGAATGAGGGGGTTCGATACGCAGGAGTTGAACGCTGGTCGGGGTGGAGGGACTCGAACCCCCGGCCTCCTGGACCCAAACCAGGCGCGCTACCAGGCTGCGCTACACCCCGAACACAATCGTGCGCCGCACAAAACAGTGTGCGCGTGTAAATGTCAATATTTTATGTGGGCACGCCCGTAAAAACCTGCATCTGCATCCCCTGCACGGTGGGCGCGATGTAAATAATTTTATTGATTTTATGTAAATAATCCCGTAATAATTGTGACATTAAGCACAATAGAGGCGAGGGCGTGGCATGGCTTTAAACACAACAACCACACTACCGGCAACAGTTGAAGCCCATTTTCCGCCACAGTTGCGCGATCTGTCAAACGGTCTGACGCTGGATGAAGTGTATCAGGCACTACGCGATGATCTGGAAAACGTTACTGACAACCGCACATTTTCAATCACACTGGATGCAACAAATAGGACGGTATATACGCTGGAGCATCGTGCTGATGTTGGCTTTCAGTTCAACGTGCGCGTCTGGCCAGATGCCACCAGCACGAATCAGGTACTTTATACCCTGAACTTTGATAACAGCCCTTTTAAACAACACACACTGGCTGTTAAGCCGGAAGTGATGAATCGTTCCTTTAGCGATGTGCAAAACCAATCTAGCAGCCTTAACATAGACGATATCAACAGGGGTGTGCGGCAGAAGTATACCGATATTGCCACCAACTTTGCTCCTGCGGTACAGGATATTGAAGGCGAATCGCTGGCCGACATCCTGCGAGCGGCTGCCAATATTCAACGTGTTACAAGTAGGGAGATTGGCCTGCAGGCTGCCGATGGAAAAGCGTTGGTCTATGCTCATGTATTTAACAACGGGTTAAGTTTTCAGGTACTGACTCCAGACGCACCAGACGCCACAGGCGTCCGCACAACAACGATTCAGCAGTACAACGTTGCTGGTGACACAATTGAAACTTGGAAGCCTCAGCCTCAAGTGAATGGTTCACCAGTATTTGAGGATCAGGTTGTACAACGCAACCCTGTTGCGTTAAGTGAGGGCATGGACAGGGTGCGCCAGGAGGCACTGGCCGGAACGCTGGGAACCCTGTATAAAAACCTTAATTTTATTACTGGAGTTTCCACGCCCATCAGCACCAAAACGGTTGCTGATGCTTATACGCAGGTGCAGTTAACCCCAGACAAACCCTATGTATATAGTGATGATGGTATTACGCTGCTTGCCTATGCCGAGGCAGGTAGTCCACAACAGCAGCATTTCGCGCTGGTTGAAGAAGGTTCAAATTTTTTTGGATTGCCCGCCAAAAAAGGCTGGCGTGTTGATTTTGATGGTACTGAACCTAACGATACGATAGTATTGAATCTGAGTAAAAAGCAGATCAAGGAAACCCTGGCACAGGCATCCGCGCAGGCCACAACCCAGAGCGCACCGCAACAGCAGTCTGCATCCTACCCCCTGCAAAAATCCGAAGCATTACAGCGCGAAGAAATCCGCACCGCCATGCTGCGCTATCTGCACGATAATCCTGCTGCCGTTGAGGTGCATCATTTCGTTGAGGATGCAGACGGCATTTCCGGCTGGCAATATATGATGCACCAGCAAAACAAGGATTTCGATGTATTTGAATACACCGCGAATCCTGCCAGACCATGCGTTGGATATAATTTAGTAAACGGTAACCTCACCGAAAGGCAGACTTACACCACGGCGAATGACACCCTGAGCACCGAAAAAAAACGTGTTAACGATGATTCTGATCTGCGCGCAATTGGTACAAGCAGTATTGCATTATTAAATGCGGTTGAGCGCACCGAAATTCTGTCTCATTTTCCAAATGACCTACACACGATTGATGGTGTGCCTTTAAATGCCATTTATGACCATCTGCGGGATACGCAGTTCACCGCTGTTGATCCAAATGCCACGGTGTCTTTTATCAGCAACGATAAGAATACCGTTATTGCCCTGACGCAAAATGGTACGCTGGAAGTGCTACAGAAAAGCGGTATTGACACAAAAGCCTATACCCTTTCCCCTGGCAACACGGGGCTGCTATCAACGGGGATATTTACTGATACTCCGCCAACGTCTCAGAATTTTAGTAAGGCCGTACACGCTGCCAAGCCGCTGGCGGATTTTAAAAAAGCCTATCAACAGCAGCAAAAATCCGGGCAATCCCTCTTTGACCGCTTAAAAGAATTCGTTGGCATAGCCCCTGAGCTACCACTGCCCCACCCGCAACCTCAAACAACCACTGCCGCCACCACACCATCACTAACGCCACAATCCGCCAGAACCCCCTGGTGGGAGAAGAAATGGGCGAAGTGGACGGGGATCGGTGCATTGGCATCTGGTTTGGTAACACTGGCAGCGTGGGGCGGATTTAAGGCAGTGCGCAGCTGGCAGGAAAGCCAGATACCAAAAGTCAAGATACCCCAAAGCATAGCGACAGATACCGCCCAGACACTCAGCAACCTTGGCGTTACCGCTCAGACACCCGTGCAGGATCTGACAAAGGCTATTGATAAGATCAACAGTCCGGAAGCCTTGCAGGCGATGGATGCTGTCGCCCGTCAATCCGCTGAAGCAGCCGCACAGCTAGCGCAACAGCAACAAGAACTGCTGCAGGCGGCAGTCGCCAAGGCCGATGCTTTTGAAAAAGCCAAAGCCGACATTGCACCGGTTTTTAACGCGGAGCACGCTAAGAAACTCATGGAAAAGGCTGAACAGTCCGCCGCTATG
>JANMDF010000151.1:0-4684 GCA_031376145.1 Alphaproteobacteria bacterium | reverse complement strand
CTGGGGGCGGCCATTGGCGCGATTACCTTCAGCGGCTCCATTATTGCGTTTGGTAAGTTACAGGGGCTAATCAGTGGCAAACCGTTGACCTTCAAAGGTCAGCACGTCTTTAATGCCGCCCTGGGTGCGTTGATTATTCTCAGCATTGCCACCTTTACCGGCACGCAGAGCAGCATGATTTTCTGGTGGATTGTGCTGGTTGCCTTTATTCTGGGCTTCCTGCTGATTCTGCCCATTGGTGGTGCAGATATGCCGGTGGTCATTTCCATGCTGAATTCCTATTCCGGCTGGGCAGCGTGTGGCATTGGTTTTACCCTGCAGAACAACCTGTTGATTGTGACCGGCGCGCTGGTTGGCTCCAGCGGCGCGATTCTGAGCTACATCATGTGCAAGGGCATGAACCGTTCCATCTTTAACGTCATTCTCGGCGGTTTTGGTGGTGACAGTGCTGCTGCTGGTGCAGGCGGAGCCGCTGCAGGGGATCGCAACGTCAAATCCGGCAGTGCCGATGATGCAGCGTTCATCATGAAAAATGCCTCCAGCGTCATTATCGTTCCTGGTTATGGTATGGCCGTGGCGCAAGCACAACATGCCCTTCGCGAAATGGGCGATATGCTGAAGAAAGAAGGGGTAACCGTCCGTTATGCCATTCACCCCGTGGCAGGCCGCATGCCTGGCCACATGAACGTATTGTTGGCCGAAGCCAACGTTCCCTATGAGGACGTCCTGGAACTCGATGAAATTAACCGTGACTTCGGCACCACCGATGTGGCGTTTGTTATTGGTGCCAACGATGTCACCAATCCCGCTGCCAAGACCGATCCCACCAGTGCTATTTACGGAATGCCGATTCTGGATGTGGAAAAAGCCAAGACCGTACTGTTTATCAAGCGTTCCATGGCTGCCGGCTATGCCGGTGTGGAAAATGAATTGTTCTTCCGCGACAACACCATGATGCTGTTCGGCGATGCCAAAAAGATGGTGGAAGAGATTGTGCACGCCCTGGGTGCGTAAAACTATCGCCGCCGCCCCTTTGGTACGGCCTTCTTTTGTCCGGTTGCCAATAGCGTGTTGGCAGGAACAAGCCCCAGGTCTGCCGCCTGCAGGCGTTTAATCTCATCACGGATACGGGCGGCTTCTTCAAATTCCAGGTTGCCAGCAGCCTGCTGCATGGCTTTTTCCAGCCGCGCCAGGCCTGCCGCCGTGCTTTCCCCGCTTTTTAACAAGGTTGAAGAAGGCTGCTCTGCTTCGCCGCTGCTGAACATCAGATCGGCAATTTTCTTCAAAATGGTTTGCGGGGTAATGCCATGCTCAGCGTTATAGGCCATTTGTTTGCCGCGCCGCCGCTCGGTTTCTTCCAGTGCATACTGTAAAGACTCGGTTATTTTATCGGCATACAACAGCACCCGTCCGTTGGCATTGCGGGCGGCACGGCCAATGGTCTGCACCAGAGAGGTTTTTGAGCGCAGATAGCCTTCCTTATCAGCATCCATGATTGCCACAAGGGCGCATTCGGGAATGTCCAGGCCTTCACGCAGCAGGTTAATGCCCACCAGCACATCAAAAACCCCCATGCGCAGATCGCGGATAATCTCAATACGTTCCACGGTATCAATATCAGAGTGCAGATAGCGCGCCTTCATGCCGACTTCATGCAGATAATCGGTTAAGTCTTCGGCCATGCGTTTTGTTAGGGTTGTGATCAAAACGCGTTCACCACGTGCCGCATATTCCTTGCATTCCGCCACCACATCATCAACCTGCTGCCTGGTGGGACGCACGATGCATTGCGGGTCGAGCAGACCCGTAGGGCGCACAACCTGTTCCACGACAACGCCCTGGGTTTTTTCAAGTTCCCGTGGGCCAGGCGTGGCCGACACATATACCGTCTGTGGTCGCATGGCTTCCCACTCCTCATATTTGAGCGGGCGGTTATCCAGGCAGGACGGCAGACGGAAGCCATAGGCCGCCAGGGTCGATTTGCGGGAAAAATCCCCTTTATACATGCCGCCGATCTGGGGGACGGTCACATGGCTTTCATCAACAACCAGCAGCGCGTCTTTTGGCAGGTACTCAAATAAGGTTGGTGGCGGCTGGCCAGGCTTGCGGCCAGACAGATAGCGGGAATAATTCTCAATACCGTTGCAACTGCCGGTGGCCTGCAGCATTTCCAGATCAAAGGTGGTGCGTTCCCGCAGCCGCTGTTCTTCCAGCAATTTATTCTCAGCTTTCAGTTCTGCCAGACGTACGGTTAAATCGACTTTAATCTGCTTAATGGCCTGTGCCATGGTGGGGCCAGGGGTGACATAGTGGCTGTTGGCAAAAATACGGATACCGTCCAAATCCTGAATCTTCTCACCAGTCAGGGGATCAAATTCATACAAGGCATCGACTTCATCGCCAAACAGGCTGATCCGCCAGGCGCGATCTTCGTAGTGCGCTGGAAACAGATCAATGGCATCGCCGCGCACCCGAAAGCAGCCACGGGCAAAGGCAATATCATTGCGTTTATATTGGATCTCCACCAGTTGCTGGAGAAACTGCCGCTGATCCAGCGTCTGGCCTTTACTGACTTCCAGGGTCATCAGTTGATAGCTTTCGGCAGAGCCGATACCGTAAATGCACGAAACACTGGCCACAATAATCACGTCAGGCCGTTCCAGCAGGGCACGGGTTGCCGAGTGCCGCAGGCGGTCAATCTGTTCGTTAATACTGGATTCTTTTTCAATATAGGTATCACTGCGCGGGACGTACGCTTCCGGTTGATAATAATCGTAGTAAGAGACAAAGTATTCCACGGCATTTTCAGGAAAAAATTCCTTCATCTCGCCATACAGCTGTGCTGCCAGGGTTTTGTTGGGCGCCATGATCAGGGCGGGACGCTGGGTTTCAGCAATGACATGCGCCATGGTAAAAGTTTTGCCGGAACCCGTTACGCCCAACAGAATCTGATCCCGCGCCTGTTCCTGCAATCCCGCTACCAATTGCCGGATGGCCGCCGGTTGATCACCGGCAGGGGTGAAGGGGGCGTGCAGGGTGAAGGGCTTGCTCATGACAGATGCACTCTATCCCTGGAAATCCATACTGTCACGCAACATTGCCGCAACGCACCCACCACTGGGGATACGCAGCCGCAATAGTCGCAGCCGCCTGTATGGCCTCAGCCTTACTTGCATAAATTCCCACACAGGTTGCACCACTGCCGGACAGGGTATGGAATGCAGCGTTGGTTTCTAGGAGGCTGTTCAACACAGTATTGATAGCTGGACAGATCTGTAAGGCTGCAGCCAGCAGATCATTGCGACCAAGCTGCAGATGTCGACCAGGATCCTGCCAGTACATATCCGGCAATGGCGTATGCATAGGCAACTGTACTGCCTGAAACACATCCTTTGTTGCAACAGCCAACCCAGGATTGACAAGTACCGCAGGCATGGAGGGCATGCTTACTGGTGTTAACTGCTCGCCAATCCCCTGCATACGCTGCGCTTTTGGATGCAGGCATACCGGCACGTCTGCACCGATGCGCAGAGCAAGCTTCAGCAATTCCATGTGTTGCAGGCCAAGATCATACAACGCGTTTAAACCACGTAATGCGGCAGCAGCGTTGGTAGAGCCGCCGCCGATACCTGCCCCCACCGGCAATTCTTTATGCAAGGTAAAGGCGACAGGTAATACACGACCTGTATATTCTTCCAGTAACCGATGTACTTTACCAATACTGTTGTCCGATAGATCAGCGGGGATATAGTGCGCAAACGAACCGGTACAGTGAAACGCTGTTTGTCCGGTTTTTTCGATGGTCAGTGTATCACCAATATCGGCAAAGACCACCAGGCTATCCAGCAGATGATAACCATCAGGCCGTCTGCCGGTAAGCAGCAGACTTAAATTAACCTTTGCTGGGCAATATTCTACAAGATGATCCAAAATAATGAATTCCTGGTTGATATTTGCAATAATATCGTTATAGTGCACTTTCCTTTCTTTCGCGGCAGGCTGTTTCAGCCCCGCCCCTCCCCCTCAATAGAGAACCTGTATGCATCTGCAAGATCTAAAGCGCAAGACAGCTGCCGAGCTGTTAGCGATGGCTATAACCCTGGAAATTGAAAATCCGGCAACATTGCGCAAGCAGGAGCTGGTGTTTGCCATTCTCAAGCAACTGGCAACCAACGAAGTGACCATCTTTGGCACGGGGGTGCTGGAATGTCTGCAGGATGGGTTCGGTTTCATGCGCTCGCCGGAATCCAACTATCTGGCATGTCCGGATGATATTTATGTCAGTCCGGCACAGATAAAGCGTTTTGGTTTGCGTACCGGGGATACACTGGAGGGTGAGATTCGGGCACCCAAAGATGGTGAACGCTATTTCGCTATTACCAAAATTAATAAAGTTAACTTTGATGACCCGGAAACTATTCGCCAACGGGTGCATTTTGACAACCTGACACCACTATATCCAGACAAGCGTCTGAAGCTGGAAATTGAAAACAGTACGTCTAAAGATTTAACCGCCAGGGTGGCTGATCTCGTCTGCCCACTGGGTAAAGGACAGCGTGCTTTGATTGTTGCACCGCCACGCACCGGTAAGACGATGATGCTGCAAAGCATCGCCCATTCCATCAGTGCCAATTTTCCCGATGCGTTTCTGATTGTTTTGCTGGTCGATGAACGTCCGGAAGAA
>JANMDF010000180.1:0-3562 GCA_031376145.1 Alphaproteobacteria bacterium | reverse complement strand
CATCACCATGGATTTAAACTGCTTGACGCATACATTCACCACCAGCAACAGCAGTGTACTGGCCATTAACATCATTTCCGGCAGGATGGGAGCAACCTTGCCCACAAACGGAATCACCATATTGGGAAATTGCAGCACCATGTTCATCAAAGCGCACCTGCTACTGTTTTTTGCACCGGTGGTGCTGTTTCAAGCTTCAGCTCATACTGACTGATCAGACGCTGCAATGGGGCTTCCATCGGTTTCAAAAACGCATTCGGCGCAATCCCCATCCAGGCTACCAAGGCAACAAGCGGGACAAAAATCAGTTTTTCACGCCAGTTGACATCCGGCAGGGTCATCAGATCCTGCTTTTCCAGCTTGCCAAAGATCATGCGACGATACAGCGACAGAGCATACACCGCGCCCAGCACCACGCCGGTTGCCGTGAACGCGGCCACCATGGTATTGGTTTGATATATCCCCAGCAGCACCAGGAATTCGCCCACAAAGCCACTGGTACCAGGCAGGCCGATACTGGCCATCGTAAAGATCATAAAAAACGCGGCATAAACCGGCATCACATGCACCAGACCGCCATAACGGGCAATCTCGCGGGTGTGCAGGCGGTCATAGACGACACCGACACACAGGAACAACGCACCAGAGACAATGCCATGGCTCAGCATCTGAAACACCGCTCCCTGCATCCCCTGCAAATTCATGCTGAATAGACCGACGGTCACAAACCCCATATGCGCAATCGAAGAGTAAGCAATCAGCTTTTTCATGTCTTCCTGGGCGAGTGCGATAAGCGAGGTATAAATCACCGCAATAATGCTGAGCACAAAGACATACGGGGCATATTCCGCCGTTGCCAATGGCAGCATGGGAATGGAAAAGCGCAGAAAACCGTAAGCCCCCATTTTGAGGAGCACACCCGCCAGAATCACCGAACCGGCTGTTGGTGCCTCAACGTGGGCATCCGGCAACCAGGTATGAAACGGAAACATGGGGACTTTGACGGCAAACGCCGCGAAAAACGCCAACCACAGCCATTTCTGCACCTCAAGCGTAAAGGGCAGTCCCTGCATTAACGTCGGCAGGTCACTGCTTTGCGCATGACGATAAATATACAGAACCGCCAACAGCATCAGCAACGATCCTGCCAGGGTATACAGGAAAAATTTGAACGTCGCATAAATCCGGCGCTTACCGCCCCACACCCCGATAATCAGGAACATCGGAATGAGGACGACTTCAAAAAAGACATAGAAAAGCACCATGTCCAGTGCTGCGAACATGCCAATCATACAGGTTTCCAGCACCAGAAACGCCACCATGTATTCCTTGATCCGCGTTGTAATCGTAGCCCAGCTGGCCAGAATACAGATGGGGGTTAGAAAGGTGGATAATAGAACAAAAAACAGGGAAATCCCGTCAATACCAACCTTATAATGAATATTCAGGCTTGGGATCCATGGAATATTCTCAACAAACTGGAATCCCGCACTGCCCACCGAGAAATCCAGCCATAGATGTAGGGACAGAAGAAACGTCACCACACTGCTAAACAGCGCAACCCACCGTACCCTTACAGACGTGGCCGCCTGCCTGCCATTGCCGCATAACAGCACAGCCAAGGCACCCAGTAATGGCGAAAAAATAATCCAGGACAACAGATGCGTTCCCATCCTAGAAACCCACCATCATTAATGATTGCAGCATGAACCAACTTAACAGCAGCACAACACCGCCCAGCATGATCAGGCCGTAGTGGTACACAAAGCCCGTTTGCAGGGTCGAAAGAATACCGCCGGTACGATCCGCTGCATGCGCGGCACCATTAGGTAAAAACCGATCAACAACATTGTTATCAATCCGTTTCCAGAAAAACCCGGCAAGGCGTTGTGCCGGAACAACAAACAGCACATTGTACAGCTGATCAACGTACCACTTGTTATACAACAGGTTGTACAGTGGTTTCAGAGCCTCTGCGGCTTTGGTGGGAAGATTAGGGCGCAACAGGTAAATAGCATAAGCAACCGCAATCCCCGCCAGCGCCATTTCCAGCGGCAGTAATTTTACCCAGGTGGCAACGTGATGGGCATGAGCAACGCTATCATTCGCTGCCAATACCATTAAACTGCCATTCCAGAAATCATCACGGTAATTCCCCACAAAATATTCCGCTCCCAGATAACCGGACAATACCGCCCCCACTGCTAAGAAAATCATGGGCAGCAGCATCACCAGCGGCGACTCATGTACATGTTCAAGGGTATGATGGTCTGCCCGTGATTTCTGGTGAAAGGTTAAGACCAGCACCCGCCAGGAATAAAACGCGGTTAAGTAAGCCACCACCACACCCACATAATAGGCATAATGCGCATACGCACTATGCGATGCATACGCGGCCTCCAGGATCATATCTTTGGAGAAATAGCCCGCAAATGGCGGAATACCGGCCAGTGCCAGACTGCCAATAAACATCAGCACAAACGTTACTTTGATGAGACGGGCAAGACCACCCATGCGGCGCATGTCCTGTTCATCCGACATGGCATGAATCACCGAGCCCGCCCCCAGGAATAACAGCGCTTTGAAAAATGCATGCGTAAACAGGTGGAACATCGCGGCACTGTAAGCAGATACCCCCACGGCAAACATCATATAACCCAGCTGACTGCAGGTAGAATACGCAATCACCCGCTTAATATCAAACTGGGTAAGACCAATGCTGGCCGCAAATAATGCTGTTGCTGCGCCCAGGATGGTAATCACATCCCTTGCCAGCGGTGCATATTCCAGCAGCGGCGACACGCGGCACATCAAAAACACCCCTGCCGTCACCATGGTAGCGGCGTGAATAAGCGCGGATACCGGTGTAGGCCCTTCCATAGAATCCGGTAGCCAGGTATGCAGTCCAAGCTGCGCTGATTTGCCCACCGCACCCACAAACAGCAACAGGCTGACCAAGGTAATTGCATGAATGCTGTACCCAAAAAATTCGCTCTGCACACCAGCTTTATCAGCAACCTGGGCAAACATCGCATCAAACTGCACACTGCCAAACAGCATAAAGGCAGCAAAAATGCCCAGTGCCAGACCAAAATCCCCCACCCTGTTCACCACAAAGGCTTTTATCGCAGCAGCATTAGCGGTGGGACGATCATACCAGAAACCGATCAGCAGGTATGAGGCAAGTCCCACACCCTCCCAGCCAAAAAACAGCTGTACCAGATTATCCGCCGTCACCAGCATCAGCATGGCAAAGGTAAAGAGCCCCAGATAACTCATGAAGCGCTGACGCGATTCATCGTGCGCCATATAGCCCACGGAATACAGATGCACCATGGCCGATACCCAGGTGATCACCACCAGCATCACCGCACTTAATGTATCAAAACGCAACGCCCAGCTGACTTCAAAAGTCCCGGCATTAATCCACTGGAACAACGGCAGTGTGATTTTATGCCCCTGCAACGCAATATCATTGAAAATCAGACCCGCACAGGTAGCCGTTGCCAGTAACAGACTGACGGTGAGTACATTTGTTACCGTTGCCCCCAGCAGGCGACCG
>JANMDF010000147.1:0-2730 GCA_031376145.1 Alphaproteobacteria bacterium | reverse complement strand
AGGTCACGCTGTTCCTGACGGGTCAGATTGCCATGGAGCTGATATTGCTGGTCAATACGAAGATCTGCCTTTTTTAAGGTCTCTGGAAGTTCGTCAAGCAGCCAGGTGTATTGATCGAGCGGCTTAACCCCCGAAGGCGTTGCCTTCAAATTAATCCCCGAAGGCGTTGCCTTCAACGTGTTTTTAAAGCCAATCGTTGGTAACAGGCTTTTTACCGTGCGTCGTGCATCGATAAAGACGATGTCGTTTTCCAGGCGTACAAAGAAATTGCCCGTATCGGCCAGGGTTGCAAAGGCCGTATCCAGGCGACGGGGCAGGGTAAGGCGTGCAATCTGCATATCCTGCATATCGTCAGCGACAGAGAGACGATAGGTTGTCTGCTGCATCAGCTGCAGAATGGCACTGGATAAAGATTGGTTCTCGATGGTAATAGCGCTGATAGGATTGCTGGGCAGCTTAGATCCTGTATTGTCGCTGCTTAAGGTAAAGAATGGTTTGCGGGCTTTCTGCCCGGCTGGAAGCGCAGGTGGGGCAGGGGTGAATGCCTGTGCGGCGGGTTTCGCCAGCATGGGTTTTTTCGGTGGAGGTGGGGGAACGCAGGATGTTAATGCTGCACATAGCATAACGGGCAGTAATCCGTTATGAACTACTGCCCGTGTGCGGGTGAACAGGGTGTTAAGTGCTGTGCCTATTGACCAAACCATTGATTAGATCTTGTGTACTGCTGACCCGCAAAGTTTTCACCAGCGGCTCTGGGTTCAATTTGTGTCGTGGTCTCTACCTGCGTAGGTAGCCCAGGGTCTGCCTGACCAACCCGCTGTTTGCTGTAGAACAGGGAAGGATCATTATCAGGCACTTCTGTGGGCATACTGCGCGAACCACCAAAGGTACGTGGTGCCCCCGACGAATACACACATACTACACGTGTGCCGTTGCGCAAGGTAAAGTTGCCGGTGGCTTCCGCTATCATGATATTGCCTTTGGGGCCAACGGTGCGGGTATTGACCATGCTGTCAA
This sequence comes from Alphaproteobacteria bacterium, assembly GCA_031376145.1. Taxonomy (GTDB): domain Bacteria; phylum Pseudomonadota; class Alphaproteobacteria; order JAJTHO01; family CANGXP01; genus JANMDF01. The sequence goes on along the minus strand of JANMDF010000147.1, from coordinate 1,713 downwards.
CACCGTCAACGACACGATAAATGACGGGGCGGCGCACGCTGTCTGCCAGCTCACCATAGTCAAAGTATGTCCATACGCCGTCGGTAAAGACGCGCAACGGCGCAATCTCAATATCATCCGGGGTTGGCGCGTAGATTTTCAGGTCAAAGCGCAGATTAGCAGGATCAAAGGCAATCTTGCGGATGTAATCCGGTGCCACCGGTGTACCAGGTGCCGCTGCCGGTGCTGGATTCATGACCGCTGTAGGATCAAAAGGGGCTGCTGATGCATTATTGGCATCATTAGCCAGCGACGTCAGTGCATCATTTTTATTCTGAATAGGATTGTTAGCCGTAATATATACAGTAAAATCAGTAATCTGTGTGGAATTCCAGCCTTCTGAACGCACATAAAAATTATAGATATTACCGGACACGCCAATGACGGTCATGTTGGTATCAGCACCGGAATGGCTGGGGCGTACGACAAGAATATTGGGTTTAACGCGTACGGCTTCAAAAACCATGGTGTCACCCAGGATAATACGATCAACGTTTTCCCAGGATGGCAGTTCAATGGTGGTGGTCATGAATTCACGGGTGCGTACCGGCATGACAAAATCTGGACGCCAGACATACCGCATGATTCCTGGGGCGGTCTGGCCGGAAGAGGAAATGGGAGCGTTCCACTTTTTTTGAATAGCCCCAATCGGCATGGTTGCGCTGCGGGTGATCACAGGGAACTGCCCCTGCGCTTGTGCATTGAGATCCTGTTCTGTTTTGTTGATCAAATCCTGATCACTGCTGGTTGGAGCTCCGCCGCCCAGTAAACCACCCCCACCGCCGACAGGGGGACTTGAAGGGAAACCATTCAGATCACCACCCGCATTACCCAGTGGGGGGCGAATCTGTGCACTGGCCGCTGTAGACATAGAGATTGCCAGCATACCGGTTAACACCGTGATGCTAAAAAAAGATGCAATGCTTTTCATGTCTTTCATATGGCCTGATTCCTATTAATTTTGTACAACGCTGTAATCAAATACGGTGAACCCCATGGGGTTGTAATACTGCTCGTCAGAATTAACCTTCATCTGAGTGTAGCCAATGCGCACGTGCGCCAGCCAGTTGTTTTCCAGAATCTTGTTTCCCAGACGATCAAAGTCGGTGGTGGTGAAACTTACTTCAATATGATCAGCACTGCGGCGTTGAATGCGTGTAATGGCAACGGCACGGCTGACCCCTTTTTCCGTTAACTGCTGATATGGCTCATTAACCCGATTTAAAAACGCACTGTACGCATCTTCGTTCATGCGGAATTTCAGGTACTGTACCCAACGGCGCTGCTGCTCCTGGACATCCAGCACAATTTCTTCACGCATTTTAACGTACTCACCCGCCTGTTGCTCGGTAAACAGGGTCAGACCGGCAACGGTTTTGGCAAAAGGTTCAATATGAACAACCTGCTGATCCTTGCTATTAAACGTCACCAGCATGGGTTCAACACGTTTTAAAGGGAACAGTGTATAAAGCGTGATCACCAGCACAATGTTGAAAATCATGCTTAAGTAAAAAGCGATAGCAAAAACCCGCGTTGTCCATAGATAGCGGCGGCTTTCCAGTGCTGGCACGCGCACGGCGGTAGGATAGGCACCAAGAACATCCTTATTTTCGGCAAAACTCGCCGGACGCATGACGGGGTCAATACCCGCGTGGCCACCGGTATCGTTAAGTT
>JANMDF010000141.1:0-6357 GCA_031376145.1 Alphaproteobacteria bacterium | reverse complement strand
GGTGTTGTCGGCCAGGTGCAGGGGCTGGATGATAAAACCGCACAGAAAATTGATTTCTATACCCGTCAGTTTATTGACGCGATGTCACCCAGTAATTTTGTCTACACAAACCCTGAGGTATTGCGCACCACGCTGGAAACCGGTGGTGAAAACCTGGTGCATGGGTTGCAAAATCTGCTGGAAGACCTGGATCGTGGTAAGGGCAAGCTGAAAATCAGCATGACGGATTTTGATGCCTTTGAGGTGGGAAAAAATCTGGCTACCACCCCGGGCAGCGTTGTCTTTGAAAATAAAATGTTTCAATTGATCCAGTATAACGCCACCACGGAAAAAGTGCGCAAGCGGCCACTGTTGATTATCCCGCCATGGATTAACAAGTATTACATCCTGGATTTGCAGGATAAAAATTCCTTTATCCGCTGGACAGTGGAACAGGGGTATACCGTCTTTATCATGTCGTGGGCGAATCCGGATGAAAGTTTCCGTGATGTTGGTTTCGACGACTATATGATGGACGGTATTCTTGAGGCCGTTAGACAGATTGAACTGGCCACCGGCGAACCGGAGATTAATGCGATTGGCTATTGCATCGGTGGAACCCTGCTGGCTGGTACACTGGCCTATATGGAGGCTAAAAAATTAAAGGGGATTGCGTCAGCAACCTATTTCACCACGCTGATTGATTTTGCAGAGCCTGGCGAGTTGGCAGTATTTGTTGATGAAGAACAGCTGCAGGGGCTGGAAGCCCGCATGGCGAAGCAGGGTTTTCTGGAGGGGTCAGAAATGGCCACCACGTTTAACATGCTGCGCTCCAACGATCTGATCTGGTCGTTTGTAGTCAATAACTACCTGCTGGGTAACGAGCCGTTTCCGTTTGATCTTTTATACTGGAATGGTGATTCCACCCGTTTGCCAGCGAAAATGCACAGTTTTTATCTGCGCAACATGTACCAGAAAAACTTGCTGATCAAAAAAGGCGGGATCAGTCTCGGCGGTGTGCCCATTGATTTAACCACGGTCAAAACGCCGTCCTTCCTGCTGTCAACGGCGGAAGATCATATTGCGCCCTGGAAATCCACTTATGCAGCAACTCAGATTTACAAAGGTGATATTACCTTCTGTCTGGCGGGTTCCGGCCACATTGCCGGGGTTATTAACCCACCGGTGAAGGAAAAATACGGCTATTGGGAAAGCAGCAAGCTGCCCGCCGATCCTGATAAATGGTTTGCCGAGACCAAAAAATATGAAGGCTCCTGGTGGCCAGCCTGGGATGTCTGGATCAAGCAGTACGCCGGTGGCGAGGTTCCCGCCCGTAAACCTGGCAGCGGCAAACTAAAGACTGTTGAGGCCGCCCCCGGGCGTTATGTGAAAGTGCGGTATGGTTGAGACTGCCGGATCAGTACATCTGCTTTATCTGAGATCTTGAAATGTGCTGCATCGCCTGTTGTAAGGTATCGTGGATGCTGCTTTCCGGTATGTTTTCGTATAAGTGCAGAATGGCATCCCTTGGGAGGTTTTTTGCTGATGGGTTCATGGTGATATAGAGATCAATAACTTGCTCTTGCAGAGAGGCTTCTTGCTTTACAATTTCGTTGTTTATCTGGTTAAATAGCTGAAGTCTCTCTCTAGAATCAGTTATTTGAGGAAAATTTTCTGCGAGTAATGATAGGCATTGTTGAAATTTTGCGTTGATGGCAGCCTTTATAACTGTTGCGGCCATCTGGCTGAGTTCTGTAAATTTCTCCATGTTTATAAACTCACCCTGCTCTAGTACAATGGGAGAATTTTTTCTTATGTATGCAGGTAACCCAAGAGTAATAACAGTATCAACATAGTCCTCCATCTGATCCACAATTGTTTGTAATTGATCGGTGATTAAACAAGTCTCAGGATTTTCTTTTATTGCTGTTGCATAGGGTTTCGTAAGTTTCTGAAGTGATTGTATGATACATTTTTCGGTTTCTTTGTAATCTGCAAATTTAATGGGGTCTTTCTGCAGAACAGGTAGACCAAATGCCTTCATTTTGGGAAACATCTCTGCAAAGGTGTCCGCCTGCTGACCAAAAGTCACCATTTGCTTTTGACCAGTACGCAGGTCATAAAAGGAGAACAAAAAAAGTTTATTTTCCGTTTCAAACAATTGCTGTATATCCATATAACCTATGCTTTTTAATCGTTAAATATGCTGGGAATGACGCAAAACAACCATGTTAACGTTTTTCCGGCGACTCGCCGCGCAGGCACTTGCGCAGCGGGACGTCGGACTGACGTTTCCGTAAATCGTAAGAAATTCTTCCGAATCAGGTTCATTACTCCCGTGGTGCAGCCAGCAGGTTGCAGAGCACGTCCAGCTTGTCTGACTGTTCCTCAATCAATTTTTCCGCTTTATAGGTCAAGGCGCGGATATTGGTGCTGGATGCATCATCCATATCGTCGTTGCCTTCGTCCAGGATAACCTGAAAGCGGAAATATCTTGGACTGCCGTCTTTTGGTGGCATCAGCATCTGCATCTGATAGTGCACGGTATCGGCAACGCCATCAAACATCACATCTAACATGGGGCGCATCCAGCCGATCTTGCCCCAGTTTTTTGCATCATCATAAGGAATACGGCGTGTCAATTCGCCAGTACCCAGAGAAACCAGAATAATGTCTGTGGCCTCCGGGTAAACAACCTGTGCTTCCGCCATGGCGCATGAGGCCGGATTGTTGGCAAATACACCCCCATCAATCAGGTAGGTTTGATAGGTTTTCAGGGCATTACTAATATTGGCAGGCTCAAAATATGTGGGTGCCGCCGACGTTGCGCGGGCAATATGGCTCATCCAGTAATCCCGTTCCGGATCGACCTTGGCGCGGTGGCTTTTGAAAAATACCGCATTGCGGCGTTCAATGTCATAGGCTGGAATCAGCAGATCCACCATGGCTTCGGATAATTTTACACCGCCGAGGTAGTCACGCAGCACGCTTTCCAGCCCAGTGCTGGCATAAATTTCATCGCTGAGGCCGCTGAATGACGTGGCACGTTTCCACAGGGAGCGTGGAAAAACCTCTTTACCACGACTGGTATACAGACTGACAAGGTTTGAGGCGGTCAGCGCGGGGGAGCCACTGCGATCCGGTTTGGAAAGACCAAGTGCCAGGATGCCACCGGTAGACGTTCCCGCCATCATATTGAACAGTTCCGCCGTGCGCTTGTTGAGACGTTTTTCAAGGTGCGCAAGGATCAGTGCGGGAATAATTCCACGAATGCCGCCGCCATCAATAGATAAAATTCGTTTAGTTGTCATGTTGATGTCTCTGTGTTAGGGAACGAATATTACAAAAAGGATGGGCAATGCTGCAAGATAATATCTTAGCATACCAGGGAATAAAACCAACCCTTGGCAGAAATGTTTTTATTGCGCCGGGTTCAGCCGTTATCGGTGAGGTGACGTTAGGCGATAGTGCCAACGTCTGGTTTAACTGCACCATTCGTGGTGATGTGAACTTTATCCGCATCGGTGCCAGTACGAATGTACAGGATAACAGCTGTATTCATGTCAGCCGGGTGACGCATCCAACCTTGATTGGTGATAATGTCACCATTGGTCACTCGGTAACCCTGCATGGTTGTATCATTGAAGATGAAGCGTTTATCGGGATGCACAGCTGTATTCTGGATGGGGCTGTGGTGGAGCGCGGCGGGATGCTGGCTGCTGGTTCCCTACTCACCCCCAATAAGCGTATTAAGTCTGGTGAATTGTGGAGTGGATCACCGGCGAAATTTATGCGTCCCATGACCGATACAGAGCGTGATTTTATCAAAATATCTGCGGAGAATTATGTGCGACTTGCAGGGCAGTATGTTTAGACATAACACTTTAAAACTGCACCACAATTCTACACTGCCGGACGATGGATCCCAGCCTTCGCTGAGGATTCGAGAGCTATTGCAGCATCTTCTTGCGAATCCCCAGCGAAGGCTGGGGTTCATCCTAGTGCAAGTTTACAGTGTGAGGTCTATACACTACAGGTTTAATAATAAAGGAATCTAACCATGACAACACAGCATAAAGGATTAGTTTTAGGGTTACTGACTCTTCTGGCCATGCTCTGGGATACCACCAGCTATGGCCTGCCATGGCCTGCATGGCAAACGTTGTGTATTCTCACCTGTATGCTGATCTGGTGGACAACGGAGTCACTGCCCATTGGTGTGACGGGTCTGTTACCCCTGATTCTTCTGCCAACCTTGAATATCACGACCCTGAATGAGGCAACAGTGGGGTACAGTGACCCACTGATTTTTCTGTTTCTCGGTGGGTTCATGCTGGCGCTGGCCATTGAAAAATGGGAACTGCACCGCCGCATTGCTCTCAATGTCCTGAAATACAGCTGTCGCAGCAGTGCCACGATTGTTGGTGGGATCATGCTGGCAACCGGCATTCTCAGCATGTGGATGAGTAACACCGCGACAACCGTCATGATGCTACCGATTGGTTTATCGATTGTTTATACGATGTTCGGCGAGCATAAACGCCTGAATAAACAGGAGCAGAACCTGGCGATTGCGCTGATGCTGGGTATTGCCTTTGCGGCCAATATCGGCGGCATGGGAACCTTGATTGGTACACCACCCAATGCCCTGTTCGCTGGTTTTTATGCCAAAACGTACGGCACATCTGTACCCTTTGGCCAGTGGATGCTGATGGCGATTCCGTTTGTGCTGGTTTTACTGTTCATCTGCTGGGTGCTGTTAACCAAAATACTGTTTCGCTCCAATATTGCCATGACAGAGGAAGGGCATCAGAAAATCAAGGCAGATCTGCTGGCACTTGGTAGCGCAACAATCAGTGAGCAACGCACAGCATTAGTATTTCTGGTGGCGGTGGTGGGCTGGATTGGTAAGGGTTTTCTGCCGTTTACCATCAGCGATACCGGTATTGCGTTGTTTGCCGCCATGCTGCTGTTTATAGTGCCTTCAGGTGATGTGAAAGGCAATACGCTGCTGGCCTGGAAAGATTGTAAAAATCTGCCATGGGAAATTATCCTGTTGTTTGGTGGTGGTTTGAGTATGGCGATTGCAGTTGAGCAGAGCGGCCTGCTGGCGATGATTGCCCATTTCCTGGAAGATATGCAGGGTGTCAGCGCAAGTTTCTTACTATTCATCATTATTGGCATCAGTGTTTTGCTGACCGGCTTCATGAGCAATCTTGCCCTGCTGTCGGTTTTGCTGCCGGTGATTGCGAAGGTCTCAGAAAGCCTGAATGCGGAACCGTTAATGCTGCTGGTAGGGGCAACGATGGGTGTGTCTTGCGCCTTCCTCCTGCCCATGTCGACACCACCAAACGCCATTGTGTTTGGTAGTGGGTATCTGAAAATCCGGCATATGCTGCTGGCGGGTACCTGCCTCAGTGTTATTTCAGTGGGGCTGATCTATATTACCGTGCGGTATGGTATTGGGTTACTGCAATAAGCCCGCACACGGGCATTGCGTATCCTGTACGCGGCAGACCCGTGCACCGATAACACCACATACCGGTGCATTGCGCACTGCTTCGGCCAGGGCTGTAATGTAGAGAGCAGATGCCGCAACGGTAGGCACACGGACATAGTCCGGTACACCGGACTCTCCGGCCAGGTGGCGGTATTCAATATCCAGTTCCACCAGGGTTTCGGAATGTTCGGAAACAAACGCAACGGGCACGACCGCAACGGCTTTCCGTTCGCTGCCCGCCTGGCGGATAGCTTCATCTGTTGCGGGTTCCAGCCATTTTAGAGGCCCCACTTTGCTTTGGTAGCAGATAACATAATCCAGGTCTGGGCTGTTGAGTCTGGCAATAATTGCCTGTACCGTAGCTTCTACCTGTTGCTGATAGGGATCACCTTTTTCAATGACTTTCATGGGCAGGCCGTGGGCTGAGAATAGCAGGCGTCTGCCAGTCATATCCGGCACATGTGCCTGAATCTGTGCCACAACAGCTTCAATCCAATTATCTTCCACAGGATAACAGCAGACGCGCCGCGTTGGCTTATTCAAGTCCTGTCGCTGTGCCTCCAGATCCCACGCCTTGAAAGATGAACCGGTGGTTGTCATGGAATACTGGGGGTATAATGGCAGCAGAATAATATTGTCCGCACCCCATTCCTTAACAGCTTTTACAGTTGCTTCTGTCATGGGGCGCCAGTACCGCATGGCAATAAAGACTTTATAGTCGCTACCAAGATTGGCTTGTAAGGCGTCTGCCTGTGCCTGGGTATTAGGCAGAATGGGAGAACCACCGCCCATTTCGGCATAAATTGCCTGGGCTTTTGGGGTGCGCTTGCTAGAAATCAGTCTGGCCAGTAGATAGCGCGGTAGTTTCGGCAGGCTGA
>JANMDF010000116.1:0-2418 GCA_031376145.1 Alphaproteobacteria bacterium | reverse complement strand
CTATGTCGCTGATCTGAAAATAGATTCTGAAGACCGCAACCATTACGCCGCTATCGATAATTCAATTCAAGAAAACCTCCTCAAGCGACTGAAAAAATGGTTTTTGCGGTATATATAATTGGTGCCAAGTCGCCCCCCTTTCAGTTTTCTGATCATTAGGGCGTGTCATCAGTTAAAACGAAATGGCATTTTCGTGGATTTTTGTGGTCTGACAAGGGAAAAGTCGCCGCCGGTATCTCGATACCGTCAGCGCTCTTCGCCTTGCAATACTCCGTTTTTCTCTCAAAAATCCCTGCCGGTTTTAATTGATGACACGCCCTAATGTCAGTTTCCGACATCCCGATGTCAGGTTTCCCAAGACATCATCGATAGCTTTGCTCATTCCGCTATGCCAGCAATACGCTCCAAGCTAACAAGTTGCGGTGAAGCAGGATAATTGCCTTCTACCCTTACAACGGGACAAAGCTTTCTTTGTCGCCTGACTTTATGGATTTTTAACCCCGTTTCTGTTATAAACCGGGGTGATGAGTACCGCACTTACTCCCCAGCGCAAGCCCTTCCTTTTGGCCGAGGATCCTGTAGTGCTGGCGATCTGCAACCGTCAGTTTCGCTTTCCTGATATTGAAGGTGCCTTGCAGCGTCTGGCTGGGATGCGCAAAAAATATGCCGGTATTCTGCCGCAGCCTGACGACAGCAATCCTGGACTACTGCTGATCTGGATCAAAGGTCTGGCAGTTACGCCTGAGCAGCAGCAACAGGGTTTTCTGGGGAATGTCGCCCTGGTGCGTGTTGAGCATCTGCCTGATGAAGCCGCCTATACCCTGGTGCTGGATATTGTCGATGTACCGCTTGTTGAACATCCGCAACGCATCAAACCAAAACCCAAGCATCCCAATTGGGGGCATCCCTTGCTGCGCCTGATAAAGAATGAAACTGTCTGGTCTGATCGTGAACAGGCACGCGATATACTGCGGACACTACACCGGGAATTTCCCGATATTTCCATTCCGGCAGAGGCAGATCGCCTGTACATCATGGTATACAACAAACAGGCCGAACATCTGCAGAAGCATAAAGTTCCTATCCAGCGCCTGCACCTGCGTGTGGAAGAAACCGATGATCAGCAGTGGACAATCCGCTTTAATGAACGCAAAAAAGCTAAAAAGCCGGTTGGTACAACCAAGAAAAACGCCCAGGAAGTAGCAGCCATGGCCGCGATGCTGGGTATGGGGCGTTGACCGCCAATAGGAACCTCTGCAAAAAAGGGGGGGATAACCATCATGCTGGTGCTATTGATGCCCAGCGCAGCAGCGGTTTACGGGCAGCAGCGGTTTCATCCAGGCGGCGCATGGGGGTATTATACGGTGCACCCTTGAAATAGGCCACATCACCCGTCTGTGCTTTTTGCAGCAGTTCCCGCATGATTGCGATAAAGCGATCCAGCGTTTCCTTACTTTCCGATTCCGTTGGTTCAATCAGCATGGCACCGCCCACCACCAGCGGGAAATACATGGTCATGGGATGAATACCGTAATCCAGCAGGGCTTTGGCAATGTCCAGGGTGGTTACACCGGTATCTTTCAGGGCGCGATCATCCAGCAGTACTTCATGCATACAGATACCAGGAAACGCCACATTATAGACTTCGTTAAGGCTGGCGCGGATATAATTGGCGTTCAGCACCGCGTCCGTGCTGGCTTGCCAGATGCCGTCACTGCCCAGGCTCAGCATATAGCTCAGCGCGCGTACAAACGTGCCAAACTGGCCGGAAAAGGCTTTAATCCGACCCAGACTATTGCTGTCTTCCTCAATCAGATGATAGTGATCACCCTGTTTTTCAACACGGGGTAATGGCGCATATTTTGCCAGTTCTGCACAGAATACCACGGGGCCACTGCCAGGCCCCCCGCCGCCATGTGGTGTGGAAAAAGTCTTGTGCAGGTTGATATGCATACAATCAATGCCAAGATCGGCAGGGCGCACGCGGCCAGCAATCGCGTTAAAATTGGCACCATCGCAATAGACAAAACCACCCACCGCATGCACGGCATCGGCAATGGCTTTCATGTCCGGCTCAAACAGGCCGCAGGTATTGGGGTTGGTAATCATTACCGCAGCAACATCGTTGTTGAGTGCAGCTTTCAGGGCATCGAGATCAACACGTCCCTGGGCGTTAGCCGGAATGGTAGCAACCGTAAAGCCACAGGCTGCCGCCGTGGCGGGGTTTGTACCATGCGCGGATTCCGGCACCAGGACAAGATGCCGCTTTTCGCCTCGCGCTTCCAAGGCGGCTTTGATGGTCATGATACCACACAGCTCACCGTGTGCACCGGCGGCGGGGCTTAAAGTCACAGACGGCAGGCCGGTAAATGTCATCAGCCAGTGGCTGAGTTCGTGCATCAGTGCCAGTGCGCCCTG
>JANMDF010000091.1:0-2165 GCA_031376145.1 Alphaproteobacteria bacterium | reverse complement strand
CGATGTTTCGCTATGAACGCCCGCAAAAAGGTAGGCAGCGTCAGTTTCACCAGGTGGGTGCAGAAATACTGGGTCTTAGCGGCGCACTGCATGATGTTGATACCATCGCCATGGCGATGCTGTTTTTGCAACGCCTCCAGTTGACCGGGAATCTGGAACTGCAGATTAATACACTGGGGGATACAATTTCACGCGATGCCTACCGTACGGCACTGCATTCCTATTTCAGCCAGCATACAACCAGTTTATCAGCAGACAGCCTGACCCGGCTGGAGAAAAACCCACTGCGCATTCTGGATTCCAAAGATGGTGGTGACCAGGCACTTGTGAGCAATGCTCCCGCATTTGCTGATTATATGTCACTAGAAGCCGCCGCATACTTTGCACAAGTACAAGCCGGTCTGCATGCACTGGAAATACCCTATACAATAAACCCTCGACTGGTGCGTGGCCTGGATTATTACGCGCATACCATTTTTGAAGTGGTATCTGATGGCCTGGGTGCACAGGCAACTATCCTGGCCGGTGGTCGTTACGATGGGTTGGTTAGCATGATGGGTGGCCAGCCAACACCAGGCATTGGTTTTGCCGCAGGTATTGAGCGTCTGGCGCTGCTGCTGCCCCCCCTGGAGGCTGTCTTGCCACCGGTGGCTGTAGTAGCGATGGATGATGCCATCTGTCACCAGGCACTGCAACTGGCGGGACAGTTGCGGCAAGCTGGTCTATGGACAGAAATTATCATGGATGGTGCGGTCGGCAAACGCCTGAAGCGGGCGGCAAAATTCTCGCCGCGATATGTACTGTCGCTGGATACATCTTCTGCTCACGAGAACCAGGTAACCGTTAAGGATTTTGTCCGTAATACCCAGGTAATACTTTCCATAGACACCGTTACCGAACATCTTCAGGTATAAAAACCTGCAAGAATGGGGGGCATGCTAAGCGCAGCGGAGGAATGACAGCGGGGTTTGCAGTGGTTCCTGTAATCCATCAAGGATACAGCTTAACCACCGTCCACGCCGCACAATCATTATCCCGACTGAATAATGTCCGATCATGTAGCCGGTGTGGCATATCCTGCCAGAACTCGATGGCGTGTGGTATGATACGATACCCATTCCAATGCGGTGGTCTGGGTACGTCTGTATCCACAAACTGTTGTTCCATTGCGGCAATACGCTGCTCAAACGTTGCACGCTGATCAAGAATGGCTGACTGATCCGATGCCCAGGCACCAATGCGGCTCATACGGCTGCGGCTGGCAAAGTAGGCGTTGGCTTCCCCAGAGGTTACCTGCACACAATGACCGCTGATCCGCACTTGTCGGCGCAGGCTTTTCCAGTGAAAGACCGCACTGACTTTGTTGTTGGCTCCTATTTCCCGGGCTTTCTGGCTGTGGCTGTTCGTATAAAAAACAAAACCTCTTGCATCTATACCTTTTAACAGTACCAGGCGTACGGATGGTTGCCCATGGGCATCAACCGTAGCCAGTGCCATAGTATCTGGATCGTTTATCTCTGCTGCTTCAGCGGCAAGCATCCAATCGCCAAATAATAAAAAAGGGTCATTCTGGAAGCTGTTTGGGTCTAATATTGCTATACTGCTAGTCACAAGATACCTGTTGTTGATCTGCGGACAGAATCGCGCTATGGAATACGGGATGATTCTATCCTGCCCCAGCTGTTCTACCCGCTATATCGTCGACGCACAAGCCATTGGTGTTGATGGCCGACGGGTGCGCTGTGCAAAATGTGGTCACGTGTGGCGGCAGGAACCTGCTGCTATTGAAGAGCAAACCATAGAAATCACCCCCCCACCTGTTGAAATGGCACCAATCCCGCCATTTTCCAGCGTACCCTCTGTGCATACCCGCCCTACGATTCCGAACATGTGGCGATACGCCGCACCGGTACTGGCGGCGTGTCTGCTTCTTTTTGCCGGTGTTATTGGTTTCAAGGCTTCTCTGGCCAAAGCCTGGCCGCCGGTGTACCGTCTCTATGATACGCTTGGCATTGCCCCAGCTCTGCCCGGTGATGCTCTTGCCTTTGATAAACTGCAGGTGCGTGTCTTCAAACAGCAAGAAGAAACCGCGCTGCTGGTATCCGGTATGATCAAGAATTCTACCGACATCATGCAAGATCTTCCGGCTATTATGGTTACGGTTC
>JANMDF010000073.1:0-2378 GCA_031376145.1 Alphaproteobacteria bacterium | reverse complement strand
CATTCTACCGGTAGATCAGGGCATTGAACATGGCCCTGCCCGTAGCTTTTCCGTTAACCCCGCCGCGTATGATCCACACTATCATTTTCATCTGGCCATTGATGCCGGCTTGTCTGCCTATGCAGCACCACTGGGGATGATCGAAGCTGGCGCAGATACTTATGCTGGTGCTATCCCTACGATTCTGAAGGTCAACAGCTCGAACAGCCTGGCCACCAGCAAAACCGCACCGGATCAGGCGGTTACGGGTACGGTGGCCGATGCCCTGCGTCTGGGTTGCTCTGCCATTGGCTTTACCATTTACCCTGGGTCAGATCAATGCTTTGACATGATGGAAGAAATCCGCGAAATGGCACAGGAAGCCAAGGCTTGCGGTCTGGCTGTTGTTGTCTGGTCATATGCACGGGGCAGCATGAGCAAGGATGGTGAAACTGCGGCTGATATCATTGGCTATGCCGCGCATATGGCCGCATTGATTGGGGCACATATCATCAAGGTAAAACTGCCCACGGCACATCTGGAGCTTGATCCAGCGAAAAAAGCCTTTGAAAAAGGCAATATCGCCATCAAAACCCAGGCGGATCGCGTGGCCGAAGTGGTGCGCAGCTGCTTTAATGGCCGTCGGATTGTTATTTTCTCCGGTGGCGAAGCCAAAACCCTGGACGATGTCTATAACGATGCCCGTGCGATTCGTGATGGTGGGGGCAATGGCTCGATTATTGGTCGCAACTCCTTCCAGCGTCCTAAAGCCGATGCGCTGGCGATGTTTGATGAGATGATCGCAATTCTGACGGGTAAAAAAGCGTAGATGGCTGCAACCCCGCTATATTTTATCAGTAAACAGGGGCTGCTGGCTGCTCAGGAAAAACACCCCTGGCTTACCAGCTGTGGTTTTAAGGCTGGCGCACACAATATCGCGCTGCTGCCTGGTAAAAATGGGGTTTTGGCCGGTGTCGCCGTTGGTATCGACGATAGCCCAGACCTGTGGTCGATTGCCAGCCTGCCTGGCAAACTCCCCGCTGGCGAGTATGCGATTGCTGATGCTGTTTCACCAGCCATCGCCACACAGCTTTGCCTGGGATGGGAACTGGGGCGTTATGATTTTGATCGGTATCGTGCCCCCAAGGATCATCCCAGGGTTATGCTGCAATATCCGGCAAACGCTGATACCGCTTATGTCAGCAGTATGCTTGCAGCATATACCCTGGCACGGGATCTGATCAACACACCGCCTAATGACATGACGCCGGTTGATCTGGCTTCTACTGCCAGAACCGTAGCGGCAGAATATGGCGCAAAAATATCGGTGCTCGATGACCAGCAGACCTTAGAAAAAGAATACCCGCTGCTGTATGCCGTTGGTAAAGCCAGTAGCCATGCGCCATGTCTGATTGATATGCGTTGGGGCAAAAAAAATCACCGCAAAGTTACTCTGGTGGGCAAAGGCGTATGCTTTGATACCGGTGGGCTTGATTTGAAATCCGGCAGCAATATGCGGCTGATGAAAAAAGACATGGGCGGTGCGGCTGTCGTACTTGGTCTAGCCGTAGCTATCATGCGTGCGAAACTGCCGGTCTGTTTACGGGTACTGGTTCCAGCCGTGGAAAATAGCGTTGCTGGCAATGCCATGCGTCCCAGTGACATAATTAAAAGCCGTAAGGGCTCAACCGTAGAAATTGGCGATACTGATGCCGAAGGCCGTCTGATTCTGGCCGATGCCCTCTTTGAAGCCAGCCGTGAGAAACCCGATCTGCTCATTGACTGCGCTACATTAACAGGTGCTGCCCGCGTTGCCTTGGGGACAGAACTCCCAGCACTGTTCAGCAACACATCAGATATTCTAAAAAATTTACCCGACGTCGCTGCTTCACAGCATGACCCTGTATGGTCAATGCCGCTGCACGCCCCTTATCGCGGGCATCTGAACAGTAAAATTGCCGACATCTGCAACATTCCCAGCAGTGGGTACGGCGGTGCCATTGCTGCCGCCTTATTTCTTCAGGAATTTGTCGAACATGATGTGCCCTGGCTGCATCTGGACATGATGGCCTGGAATCTGAGTGCTAAACCAGGCAGGCCAGAAGGTGGCGAAGCCATGGGTGTACGCGCATTATTTGCCTGGATCAGCAACATGGTCAAAGCCTGATATGGAAAAGCTGCAACCGGTACGCGGCACCCATGACCTGTTACCGGAACAGGCGCGACAACACCGACATATCATAAATACGTTTGCCCAAGTAGCCACCACGTTTGGTTGTCAGGAAATTGCCACACCAATTTTTGAATTCGACCAGGTATTTCGCCGTACGCTGGGCGATACCAGTGACATCGTTTCTAAGGAAATGTACAGCTTTGCTGATCGTGGAGGGGAAGCCATT
>JANMDF010000131.1:0-2979 GCA_031376145.1 Alphaproteobacteria bacterium | reverse complement strand
GGCACCACCCTGTCCATCTCACGCAGAAATTTCTCCACCCGAAGGGGCTTGGCTTTCATACGGTACCTCATCGTTATTTGCATAACCACCTTCTATCCCTTCTACACAGCTCTTGCCATACCTTTTGCAGAGCTTCCTATAAAACATCTTTGTCCATCGATGGCAGGAAGTAAAAGAAACCAAACGCATACAGTATTGCCGAAAACATAATTGGTCCAGCACGTTCGGATTTTGGCAATATACTGCTGACTAAAATAATAAGACCCATCGAGACACTCATCAGGATCAAAAGGTTTTTCTGTACATCCTGTGCAGCAGACTGCGCTCCAGCCATATCCATGGCCAGAAGACATGTGCACACAAAAACAGTTAATGCCCCGATGCGCGCCAGAAATTGCCGTTGCAAGTCTATTGTACGCATTACCGCAATCATGCACATGAGAACCAGAGCTATGATAAGGGTAAAATTATATTCCCGTACACTGTTAAAAATTAATGGTGCCAGGATCGCATTAAACAGACCACCCAAGGCTCCACCTGCTGACAGCCATAAATAAAAACTGGTCAATCGTTCTGCAGGCGGTGCCTTCTGCGCCAGCAGTCTGTGGCAGGTTAATGCAGCAAAAAAGAAAAACAGCACATGCGGTAGGATCAGCCACAGTTTGTTGAAGGATATATAGGTATGTACAAAAACCAGCAATACCAAAGCAACAACCATCCCCACAGAGAACATGGCACTGATTCGGACTGAGCAATATTGCCTGCGCGAGAACGCCAGTACAAAGGTCAGCAGATACAGTGCCAGCGGCACAACCCAGAACAGGGCAACAGCGGCAATCTCACTGGTAACACAGGTGGTGACCCCCAGCATTAAACTGCTGGGAATAAATGCCAGCAGTAACCAGGTAAGCCGCTCCGGCCAGGATCCTCCTGCCTGCCGCACCAGAATTTTACGTGCTGCAGCAGCATCTGGAGCCTGGTTGCGCCACAACAACGCCATACAGGCAACAAAACCCAATACCTGTGCCGTATAGACAAAAAACCATTGAAATGTCTGCACCTTAACGCCGAAATTTGGCTCAAGAAAAAACGGAAAAGCCAGTAAACCCAATAAACTGCCAAGATTACTGGCCGCATATAAAAAATAGGGATTTTCAGCATTGGGATGACGGGTGCTGGCAAACCATTTTTGCAGCAATGGTGCGGTTGCTGATAATACCAGAAAAGGCAGGCCAACAGACCCTGCTGCTATCATCAGTACCCATAAAGACTGGTTCCCCTGTGGCACCGAAAAAGTTTCAGCATCAATGTAAAATGGCAGTGCCAGAAAAACACTGAGCAACAGAAAAACATGCACCAGAATCTGGATTTTCAGGCGCACACAGCTTGAGAGCAGATGTACATAGAAATACCCCAGCAGCAAGGTGGCCTGAAAAAACAGCATGGCTGTTGTCCAGACCGATGCAGCACCGCCCAGTATCGGCAGAATCATTTTTGCAAACAGCGGCTGCACCCAGAACAACAAGCTGGCGGACAGGAATATTGTCAGGGTGAATAAGACTGTCTGCAATCGGATAGCTGTGGCATTCATATGATGTTCTTCTTTTTTACAAGCCTTGCTGATATTCTTGCAGCCAGTTGATTTCTTCCTTTGTCAGCATTGTAAAGTCAATGAGTTTTTGATCAAACGGTGCCCGCGTTAATGTCTCAAAACCCAGCATATGCCGTTCTGTACCCTCAAACTGTGGCAAGTCATCGCGTACCAGCACCAGGTTTTCCAGGCGGATACCATATGCACCCGCCTTATAATATCCAGGTTCATTAGAGACAATCATGCCTGCCTGTAGCGGTACAGTGTGGTACCGCTTGCTGATGCCAATCGGCCCTTCATGCACGGACAGATAACTGCCAACACCGTGCCCAGTGCCATGATCATAATCCAACCCTGCCTGCCATAACCAATAGCGTGCCAGCGCATCCAGCTGTGCACCGGTTGTCCCTGTCGGAAAACGCGCACAGGCAATGGCGATATGCCCTTTCAGCACACGCGTAAACCGATTTTTCAACTCAGCAGATGGCTCTCCTCTGCCAATATAGACTGTCCGTGTAACATCGGTAGTTCCATCCAGGTATTGCGCGCCGGAATCCACCAGAAATAAATCCCCATCCTGCAACACCCTGTTGCTGGCCGCATCAGCACGATAATGAACAATAGCGCCATGCGCACCACTGCCCGCAATAGTTGGAAAACTGAGATCCTGAAACAGCGGCTGCTGTTTACGGAACGCAAGCAATTTTGCAGTTGCGGTCAATTCATCCAATGTACCAGGCGGCACGGTATCCAGCCAGCGCAAAAAGGCTGTTAAGGCCTGACCATCACGCTTGTGGGCGTTGCGTGCTCCCTGCTGCTCTGTCACATTCTTCAAAGACTTTGCCAGCAGACAGGGATCCTCCCCAACAACCGGCTGTGCCAATGCCTGCATAAAAACACTGGGAGCTGTTGCCGCATCAAGCAGTATACGTCCCTGTTGCGCTTGCAACAGCATGGTGATGGCATCCATAGCATGCCAATGTACCGTGTCGCCGAAATGTGCCTGCAAAATATCGCTGATCTTGGCCAGATCCACACAGACATGCACCTGCTGATCTGCCAATACCATTACATAGCAGAGGACTAAAGGTGTATGCGGTATATCCTGACCACGAATGTTCAGCAACCAGTTGCTGGACAGCGGACTGGAAATCACAACGCCCGCATACCCCTGCTGTTGTAAATAAGACGATACATCCGCCACTTTTTCCTGCCAGGGCTTACCGGCATACGTTAAGGGATGTAACTGTGCCTGCGTTTTTACAGCCGGTGGCCGCTGCGACCATAACCCATCTATGGGATCTGGTGTTACCGCCTGTACGGTTGCGCTTTGCGCAAACCGCTCAACCTGCCTGTTGGTTAACAGCCATGGATTGTAACCAATACGC
>JANMDF010000063.1:0-3084 GCA_031376145.1 Alphaproteobacteria bacterium | reverse complement strand
CACACCGAACCGTGCTCAGGCTTTCATTGTCGATTGCCTTGGTGATGCGACGCCGTTCTTTTTCCGTAGTGCAAAGCAGGGTGAGGCAGGCGTCCGTTCCCCAGATCTTCACTTCTTCGCGCCACCGGTCGCTAGTCTCGTCCTCCTTGATTCCAGCGGATTGGCACATCAGTGGCGTGAACTTATGGATGAACTCGTGCCCGGCGACATTGATTGCCACCTGAAATGTGTAGGGCTTGGTTCCGTTGTCCTGGGCAGCCTTGCTCCGCCTCCTGCTCTGTTGTTTTGGTTTCATAATCAGTTGTTTTCGTAATCTCATTTTGCAAAGTTTTTGTTGGGAATGGCCCGCAACCACCTCATCACAAGTGGTTGCGGGCGTTTGTTCCCCTAAACCGGCGCGTATGTTCGCCGGTGTCTCGCAGCCATTGCCCCTGATGGCTGCGAAAGTAGTTGTGCTAGGACAAAGCCGTGGTCCGTCCAGCCGGGTTCGCGACGGTATGTTTCGGGAGGACGACCGTCACGTGCGGAATGAGTTGACGACCTCCAGCCCCGGTTTTGTGAGCAACGACGATCAGGCACGGGCGGTTGAGAAGCGTGTCGAATTCGAGATCTTCGGCCTCCTCGTCCTTCAGCGGCCGGTCCAGCGCCGTTTCGGCAAACTTGCGCAAAGGCTTTCCAGGGGCCATTGACACCGGAGTCACGTCGAAGGGGATCTCCTTCTCGTAACCATCGACCTTGTAGCCGATCACCAACTTCTTCGGGTTTTCGCCCTCCGGCTTCCCCTTGATCGAGGCAATCGTGGCTTCGTGCGGGCCTTCCTTCGGGATGGCCTCCTTTTTGTGTTTCTGCAGTTTCATAGTTTTTCTGTGTCGCTGTCCGTGTCGTGGACTGCTGTTCTAATTCCGTCCGGTCTTCGTTTGGTAGATGCAGGAACTTTCCGGAGAAGTTCGGCGCCACAGTTTTTGTCGTGGCTGTTGTTTTCAGCATCGAGGAGCTACATCGCCCTTCACCTGTTAGGGGGTACTTTCTGTGTACCAGGTGGTACTTCGCCTGTACCACTTCACAGAGACCACTCGACAGGAATCGTCGGCACGTAACGGCAACCGTTACCGAGTATAATCGAAGCCTTCAGATGGCGCGCTAGAGAGGGGTTGACCTTAAGAATCGCAGACCGCGCTACCCTAAGTGCACCACGAACACAGTTCCGAGCGCATTCACGCTCGTTTTTGAATTGCGCCTGGTGTCCAAAGAAGCTGGTTTTACGCAACCGAGCCTCGGCTGCTGCGATATCCGCCTTGATGTCGCCAACCTCGCCCGGATTTCCATCTGCCTGTGCCGTAGCGAGACATTCTTTCAGTTCCTCCAACCGTCGGTTCAGGTCTGCACGACCAGATTTGGTTAAGTGTGGGTCGTAAGTGGGCGACTCTTCATGCAGGTCGTTCGTGCTGTCATGGATGGCTTCGGTCCCCGCTACTTTGGCAAACTTGAATTGTCTGAGCAGGTCAATGGCATCAACCGAACTGGGCCTAGCGGCGAGCAAGGCCTGAATGTAGCTGAAACCGTCCCTGTGTTTGAAATAGGCTTCCAGGCTGTTGTATCGCACGACCCAAAATTCCCCGTGGCGTCGAAAGACATTTTGCGGGCGCTGCATGGCGGGTTGGCCGTTCTTGGCTTCGCTTAAAATTTGGCTCAATGGCGTTTTCATTTTGATGCGTGCAGGGTGTTAAATTCTTTCAGTTCAGTTCCTCTTTCAAAAACCGGTCGAGTTCAGCTCTCGGGATGCGCTTGTGGCGGAGTGATGAGATGCACCGGAGCTTGCCGCGCTGGATAAGCCGGTGGACGGACTTTTCGCAAATGTTCAAAAGCAAGGCCGCCTCCTGAATCGTGAAGACCAACCGCTCGGCAAAAGGGATGGCGGCAACCGGGGCCACAAATGTTTCGGCCAGATGTGTTGCGCTCGTCTCCGGCTCGACCTGCTTCAGTTTTGATTTCGTGTTCATCATGTGTTTGCTGGCTTAACGGGAGCCCCACACGTTTTCTTACAAGCCGTGATTTGAGCTTGTTTCGAGAGGGATTTTTGATGAAGTGCCCCCTTGCAATTCACCTTGGAACAGCTTCAAGCCGGTGAGAGGGACGCATGGGACAATGCCTTTGGGTGTTTCTACTCGTTGGTGGTAAATGTTCTGCGGGCCAGGGGAACTCCCGTTCCGGAAGCCGATCTGGAGGACGTGGCGATGGAGTCGATTGCCAAACTGATCGACAAATACCTGGAAAAAGCTTCGAGCGTGGAAGAGTTGAAGAAGCTCGTCATCACCATCGCCAAGAACCACCTCAACGATTTACTGGCCAAACGGAAGGCCCAGGTTCATGGAGGCGGTCGTGTCGAAAGCCTTGATGAACAGCCGCCTGAACAGGAATACGCCTCCCAATCCCCAACGCCGGGTGATGCAGCGGATGCGATTGAGGTGTCGCTCCTGATTGATGACGCGCTGAATTCCATTCCTGAAAAGTACCGGGACGTGCTGACGGACTACTTCTACCTTGGTTTGAAGGAGCGAGAAATTGCCGAGAAACGTGGCCTGAAGATTGGCTCAGTCGGCGTATACAAGGCCCGTGGAATTGAGGCGTTGAAGCCGTTTTTGGAGGGTTTGGAATTGTTGTAAGAAACCGTTTCGGATTCCCGTTAAGAGAGTGATGGACCATGCAGTCAAACAACGAATCGAGCTTTTGCTGAGAAAATCAGCACAAGGCAGAGTGGCGGCTGAACGCCCGGTGGAAATGCCGGCCCGCATCAAGGCTACTCTGACGGGCCTGCTTGATCAGAAGTTTGGCAAACCGGGCAATGGACTGAGAAAGCTGCGGACCAATGAATCCTGAAGAAAAAAACGAAAAGCTTGAGCAACTGCTAAAGCAGGCAGGTCCGCACATTCAACGGATTCAACCCAAGCAAATCCCGGTTCCTGACCGAGTCCGCAAGGCATTGCACCAGGTTCTCGACCGCAAGTTTCCCGTCGTGACAGAGCTGACTGCCCAAGAGATGGAGGTGGTTCTGCTGAAAGTGCTCGCCCAGAAGCCAATGGACGG
>JANMDF010000055.1:0-8947 GCA_031376145.1 Alphaproteobacteria bacterium | reverse complement strand
GCCGAAGCCGCCTGGCTGGAAGATCATAAAGTATTACAGGATATTAAAACGGCGCTTGCCGCTAATCCCGACAAAGAAACAGCCTATGCACTTGCACAGCAAGGGTTTCAGAAAATCCTCAATATCGGCCTGAATCAGACTCGTTCAGAAGGCATGCGCATAAATTTAGTTGAGGGACACAGCGCGCAGTATTTACCAGGTATACGCCTGGCGCGCCTGACACAAGCCGCGTTGTTTGACAGCCCCGATGAGAATGCATCTCTGACCCGTCTGTTTCGATATCAAGGCCAGGATGGCGAGGATCATTATTATTACATGGGCGCAATGACAAAACTAAGCAATGCGGCGTTAACCTTCATGAAATTCCTACCCGATGCGCTACGGCAGAAAATCGCCGGAGATGCCGATGCAGAAATCGCTGAACTGGCTGCGGCAGGCTATGCCAAGGCTGACAACAGACTGCCAGATGTGATCAAAAACGATCCGCATCATTTGAGTTCCAGCATCAAGGACATGCCGCTGGTGAAGGCATACCAACAGTGGTTCTTCAACGGGCGGTAAAGACGGCTTGCGGATTTCTCACGCCGCCTTACCAACCGGATTATCAATCGCATCCAGTTCTTCAATCAGCAGATTTTTATCGGACAGGCGGAAGGCCAGCTTTTTCTTATCCAGTTCCTTTTCCCACAAAGAAATCACCAAACAGGCAATGCCGTTACCAATGAAGTTGGTCACCGCACGGCCGGTGCTCATGAACCGGTCAATACCCAGAATCAGTGCCATGGAAGCCACGGGAATGGCTGGTACCACGGCCAGCGTTGCCGCCAGGGTAATAAAGCCAGCGCCTGACACCCCGGATGCTCCTTTGCTGGATAGCATGGCAACACCCAGCAGCGTCATTTCCTGGGCAAAGGTAAGCTCAATATTCATGGCCTGCGCCAGGAAAATCGTTGCCAGGGTCATGTAAATATTGGTGCCATCAAGGTTAAAGGAATATCCTGTAGGGATCACCAGGCCAACCGTATCTTTCTTACAGCCAATCAATTCCAGCTTTTGCATCAGGCGTGGCAACGCACTTTCTGAAGAACTGGTGGCCAGTACCAGGATGATTTCTTCCTTGATAAAACTGAAATACTGGATCAGCGAAAAACCACTGATTTTGGCAATAAGTCCCAGCACCCCAAAGATAAACACACCGCAAGCCAGGAAAAACACGCCGACAAATTCCGCCAGCGTCGCCATGCTGTCAAGGCCATATGCCCCAACGGTAAAGGCCATGGCACCAAAAGCACCAATGGGGCTGAACTTCATGATAATATTCATGATCTGGAAAAAAACCTTGGAAACGCTTTCCAGCATGTCAATCACTGGCTTAGCCTTTGATCCTATACCCATCAAAGCGATACCAAACAGAATCGCCATGAACAGCACCTGCAGCAGATCACCATTGGCGAACGCACCAACAAACGATGGCGGAATAATATGCATGAAGAAATCAGCTGTACTGCCACCATGCGCCGCTGCGGTTACAAAGCCTTCAACCTTGCTGGCATCCAGGGTATTTGGATCAATGTTTAATCCCACGCCAGGCTTCATGGTGTAGGCAGCCACAAGCCCCAGAATCAGTGCCAGGGTGGAAACGACTTCAAAGTATAAAATGGTCTTACCGCCAACCCGTCCCAGCTTTTTAATATTGGCAGTCTGCCCCAGACCCAAAGCCACGGTGCAGAAAATAATTGGGGCGACGACAATCTTTACCATCTTGATAAAGGCATCACCCAGCGGTTTCAGCGATGCGCCCGTGTCAGGAAACAAAGCACCAGTGGCGAATCCCGCCACAATACTGACGAGTACCCAGAAATACAGCTTTGACGTAAGTTTTTTCATATCATGACCTGACTAAAATAGTGGCACACACAACCGGCAGGTTGTCATTCTGAACGAGGTAAAGAATCTTAAATACGCACAAGATCCTTTGCTACGCTCAGGATGACATTCATCCTGCACAAGCTCTGTAGACAGCGTGCCAGGCCTTATAGAAGTCTGAATAGTAAATGTCAAAAAAAATTCATCTATGGGAATCTCTGCAAAAGCCTCCTGTCATTCCCTCGCTGCGCTCAGGACAGGCTCTGAACGAAGTGAAGGATCTTTTTGTAATTATTGAGATGCTTCGCGGAGCCTGTTCCGTACTTGATACGGGGCTCAGAATGACACTACCCCCCTTTTGCAGAGGTTCATATAGATATCAGCCTGCACCATCTGCTCGCGAATCCCCAGCAAAGGCTGGGGGTTATGGTCTGTGCGCAATATCACAATTGCATCCTGGGAATGATCTTTTATAAGATGCTATGCATCCTGTTATCACCGCCGTTGTTCCGGTTTTTGCGCTTATTGTTTTCGGACATATTTTACGGCGGTATAATTTCCCGGAAACCACAGCCTGGGATGGCATGGAAAAGTTGATTTACTGGCTGTTTCTGCCACTGCTGATTTTTAAAAACGTCAAAGACAGTCCCTTTACCAGCCTGCCAGGGCTTGGCACGTTGATGCTGGTGATGCTTAGTGTGTATGGGCTGGTTTTACTAAGCTGTTTTTTGTCTAAATGGGCAGTATCCATGCCTGGCAAGGATTTTGCCAGTGTTACACAAGGCGCATTACGCTTCAACAATTACATTGGTCTGTCACTGGTGCTGGCACTGGCAGGAAAAAGTGGTGTGGCCTATTACGCAGCCATTATGGCGCTGGCCATTCCGATTTCCAATGCCGCCAGCGTCCTGATTATGGCACATTACGCCAGTCACGGGCCTGTGCCCTGGCGTAAAACCCTGCTGATTATTGTGCGACATCCATTGATTATTGCCACCCTGACGGGTCTGGGGTTGCAGAAACTGGGGCTGCAGGATTTAGGGTTGCTGGATATTGGCATAGGATTGCTTACCAATGTATCCCTGCCGTTGGGATTGTTATGTGTGGGGGCGGCGATTAATCTTAATGATATAAAAGGTGCGCGGTACGCATTGGCGGCATCCTGTGGTATCAAACTGGTTATTTTTCCGTTGGCTACTGCCATGCTGGCAGGGTATGCCGGGCTTAGTCAGACCGCTACGATTGCGGCAGTGGTTTTTGCCGGACTGCCCACCGCGACAACTTCCCATATTATTGCCCGCCAGATGGGGGCAAATTATCAGCTGATGGCTGGAATTACCGGTCTTGGGACGTTATTGTCATTAATCACGTTGCCGATTCTGTTGTTGCAGCTCAGCCATTAGATGATTAAGACAGGCCATGAGCAAAATTTTTTATCACCAGAACGATCTGCCAGCGGATGTTGTTTTTACCGGCACCCTGGCCATTGATACCGAAACCATGGGGTTAAATCTGCACCGCGACCGCCTATGTCTCGCACAGATGTCTGTGGGGAATGGGGAGGTACATCTGGTGCATTTTGTCGATGGGACGTATGCAGCACCGAATTTGAAACGCCAGTTGTCTGATCCTAAGCTTATAAAACTGTTTCATTTTGCCAGATTTGATATTGCGTCTATTTATCAGTATCTTGGTATTGAATGTGCGCCGGTATACTGCACAAAGATTGCCTCAAAACTGGTGCGTACGTTCACAGATCGCCATGGGTTGAAAGAATTATGCAAGGAACTGCTGAATGTGGATTTATCCAAACAGCAGCAATCCAGCGACTGGGGCGCGCCAACGCTGACCCCGGAACAACAGCAGTATGCCGCCAGTGATGTGTTGTATCTGCACCGCCTGAAAGACATTCTGGATGGGATGCTGGCACGCGAACAGCGTGCTGCTATGGCACAGGCGTGTTTTGACTTCTTGCCCACCCGTGCCAGACTTGATTTAGCTGGCTGGCCGGACATTGATATTCTGGCTCATTAACGCTAAAAGGCAGACGTGCGCATATGGATATCCTCCACCTTTTTCTGCAGAACCTGATCTCACCGGCGATTATGTTTTTTGCCCTGGGCATTACAGCAGGCGTGTTGCGTTCTGATCTGGATGTCCCCGAAAGTATCAGCCGGTATCTATCCATTTACCTGATGATGTCCATTGGGTTTAAGGGCGGCGTTGCCATTGCCGAAACCCCGGACATCAATGGCCAGGTTATTGCAACGATTGCGGCGGGCGTTGTGATGGGATTTTTACAGCCATTTCTGGGGTATGTGCTTTTGAAAGCCACAACACGGCTTGATAACGCAACAGCGGCAGCTGTTTCTGCGCATTACGGCTCTATCAGCATGGTGACTTTTGTAACTGCCGTCAGTTTTCTGCAGGCCAATGAAATTGTCTATGCGGGTTATATTGTCGCTGTGTTGGCGTTGATGGAAGCGCCGGCCATTCTGTCCGGCCTGTTTATTGCGCACCGCACTGCGCCGGAAACCGTACCGGTGGGGGAGCAGGTAAAGCCGAGGCTGAGCCGCGAGATTTTTACCAACGGTGCCATTTTACTGCTCATGGGTGCTTTTGTTATTGGCTGGTCAACAGGCACCGATGGCATGAAAAAAATGCACGGCTTTCTGGTGGAACCGTTCCAGGGATTATTGGCACTGTTCCTGCTGGATATGGGACTGGTGGTGGCCAAGCAGATCCATCACCTGCGGGAATTTACGGTAAAGCTGGTGTTGTTTGCCCTGTACATGCCGCTGATTGGTGCGGCTTGTGGCCTGCTGCTGGCCAATATTATCGGCCTTGATGTTGGTACGGGCGTGCTGTTTATGGTATTGCTTGCCAGTGCATCGTATATCGCTGTGCCAGCGGCCATGCGCCTGGCACTGCCCCAAGCCAAGGCAGCGATCTATATCCCCATGTCGCTGGCTATAACGTTTCCGTTTAATATTGTGGTGGGAATCCCGCTGTACCATGCTGCGGCACAAGCGGTATTGTTATAGTAATCAAAACCCCTGCAACTGCTGTAGGATATCAGCTGCCGCAACACCCTTGCCACGCCGCTCCAATTCAGCGGCAATCCAGTCCGCAAAACGGCGATCATCGTTGCGGCAATCAATATAGGTACTTGCCACAAGATCACCGAAAGCCACCACATCATCACCGCTGAGGCCTAATACGCTGACAGCCAGATGCTCGCCAAATTTATTGTTGCGCTGGGCCAGCTGCAGAAAACGGGTTTTTTCGTCAACACTGCCTTCCATGGACTTGGCATTTTTCAGGTCGTCTAGTTTTGGCACTGGCAGTCTCCATTGTTACAAATAAACCATAAGCATATAGTGGTTTGAGACGAAAAACAAGAACGGTGAGAAATTGTAAAAAATTTCAGTTCTCCGCATTGGGCAGGACTTATGCAGCACGTGTGATTAGCATCACAAACCGTTTTGCCAGCGAACGCTGTTATCCAGCAAAAACAGTCGGTTCTGGATCCCGGCGTTCGCCGGGAAAACGGAAGTATCCGCATTCTACGTAAGTGCTGTAATATAGCCAGATAAATGTAGGCATTGCACTGCAGTTATTCCCTTGCTATAGGTGGGTATGTTAAAACCTCTGCTATTTCCGGCGGCTCCCCCCATGACCAAACGCGCTAAAATCTATGAAGGCAAGGCCAAGGTCTTGTTTGAGTCCAGCCAGCCCGGCACGCTGATTCAGCATTTCAAGGATGACACCACCGCCTTCAATAATCAGAAACATGCGGTGATTGAGGGGAAGGGCGTTCTCAATAACTTTATTTCTGAATATGTCATGCGCCGTCTGGGCGATATTGGCGTGCCAACCCACTTTATCAAGCGGCTGAACATGCGTGAGCAGTTGATCAAGCAGGTGGATATTATCCCCATTGAACTGGTGGTGCGTAATATTGCAGCGGGCAGCCTGTCCAAGCGTCTGGGCATTGAAGAAGGGAAAGTTCTGGGGCGCCCCATCGTTGAGTTTTATTATAAAAACGATGATCTGGGTGATCCCATCGTGACCGATGAACATATCCTGGCCTTTGAATGGGCAAATGCCTACGAATTAACGACCATGGTGAACCTTGCCTTGCGCATCAACGATTTCCTAAGCGGCCTGTTTGCTGGTGCCGGCATGAAACTGGTGGATTTCAAGCTGGAATTTGGTCGTCTTGCCGGTGATGAAGAAACCGAAGCGATGGTAATTCTAGCGGATGAAATAAGTCCGGACAGCTGCCGCCTGTGGGATATGAAAACCAATGAAGTCATGGACAAAGATCGTTTCCGCAAAGATCTGGGTGGCATGAAGGAAGCCTATCAGGAAGTTGCCCGCCGCCTGGGCGTACTGCCTGGCGAAGGCAAGGATATGATGAACTGACGAGGCTTTCACGATGCGCGCCAAAATACATATTACCCTGAAAAACGGGGTGCTTGACCCCCAAGGCCAGGCAATTCAAAAAGCCCTGGGGCATATGGGGTTTTCCGGCGTGGATGCTGTGCGTCAGGGTAAATATATCGAGGTTGATCTGCAGCATGGTGATAAAGCCAAGGCCGAGGCTGATATTAAAGCCATGTGCGACAAGCTGCTGGCCAACACAGTGATTGAAAAATACAGTATTGAACTGTGTGACGCAGCCTGACATTACGATTATCGGGGCGGGTATTATTGGCCTGAGTCTGGGTTGGCGTCTATGCCAGGCAGGTTTAAGCGTCACCATATTTGATCAGGCAGAGGCGGGCATGGCCGCCAGTTGGGCTGCGGCTGGAATGCTGGCGCCGCAGATTGAAGCCGAACCTGGCGAAGAGTCTCTTTTACCATTATTACTGGAAGCCCGCGCATTGTGGCCGGATTTTGCCCGTGAACTGGCAGCAGCGAGTGGCGTTGATCTTGGCTATCGAAGCGAAGGGTTATTATGGGTAGCCGCCAATACCGATGAAGCCCGTCGCCTGCAGCAGCATGGACGCTACTTACAGGAGCAACGCTGTCAGATTGACTGGCTGGATGCGGATGCTGTCCGCTGTTATGAGCCTCTGCTGTCACCAGCAATACAAGGCGGCCTGTACAGCCCTGAAGATCATCAGGTTGATAATCGGCAGGTTATGCAGGCGTTGGCAACGGTTTTTATCAAAGCCGGTGGGACGATACGCGAGAACACACCGGTTGTTGATCTTATAAAGCAACAGGATATTGTGACCGATGTACAGTTGTCTGACAGTATACACCCCATTGATCAACTGGTAATTGCCAGCGGGGCATGGAGCCGTAAACTGCTGGGCAAAGATGTGCGCCTGCCAGTACGACCTGTTAAAGGGCAGATGCTGGCGGTACAGATGCCAGTGACAACACATTTATTACAGCATGTGATCTGGGGCGAAGATGTTTACCTGGTACCACGTCATGATGGGCGTTTATTAATTGGTGCAACAGTAGAAGAGCAGGGATTTAATACCGATGTCACCGCCGGTGGCTTGCTGCATCTCCTGCGCCAGGCATGGGAAATTCTGCCAGGGATTGCAGAATTACCCGTTCTTGAAACCTGGGCAGGTTTACGGCCAGGCAGCCTGGATGATGCCCCCATCTGGGGAGAAACCCCGTGGCAGAATGTACATCTGGCCACCGGTCATTATCGCAACGGTATTCTGCTGGCACCCCTGACAGCCAGGGTGATGACCGCGTATCTGCTGACCGGAAAAATTTCGGATTCTGCCAGTCATTATACACGCAAAAGGTTTGGCTTTTAATCATCCGTTAATACTTTTATACTACCGTCAAGGTGTATTTTAGCTAAGATTCCATAACATTATGAAGAAAAGTCTTCCTTTGATCGGATTAGAAGATATTCAACGTTTGCGTGGTGGGGATGTCGACGGCAAAGTCGACGTGGTCAGCAAGATTGCTGTGCACTATAAAAGCAATACGCTGGCACCCACGGAATTAAAAATCGCCGAAGAAATCTTTCGCATTGCTGCCCTGGAAGGGGCAAGCATGGTACAGAAAATTCTGGTGGATAGTCTGGCGGATTATCCAGGCCTGTCACGCGAAATTGCCAGAGATCTTATTAAACACGGTGACATTTACACCGTTGCGATCCCTTTCTTGAAAAATACTGAGTCCCTGACAGATCGTGATCTGCTGGAAATCATCGAACTGCATTGCCCGCAGCGGCAGAAGGCGATTGCCTCGCGCAAGCATGTATCCACGCGTATCAGTGAAGCCCTGATTGACAAGGGGATTCGTGATGTCGTGGCCGTGCTGACGGCCAATATTGGTGCGCAGATTTCCGAAACCGGCTACAACAAAATTCTGGATAAATTTCCAGAAGATGATGGCATTAAAGGGAATCTGGCGGTGCGGCCAAAACTACCCCCGGCTTTTGTAGAGCGTCTGGTGGTGATGGTGGCCGGTAATCTGCGTGAACAACTGGTTGCCAAGTATAATATTGATCCGGAACTGGCACGTCAGGCTGTCAGTCAGGCGCAGGAACGCGCTACGCTGACGATTATTCATCCTGGTGCGCCGGATTCTTATGTTGAGCGTCTGATTAAGCATTTAAAATTAAATCATCGTCTCACAGATAGCCTCATTTTTCGCTCCATCTGCAGTGGTGACACACGTTTTTTTGCCTACGCCCTGTCCGAACGCAGTGGACTGCCAGTCATGAATATCCGCCACCTGTTGAACGAAGGTGGGGATGATGTAATGCGCAAACTGTACCAGAAATCGGGGATACATAAGACTATTGCAGATCTTATGAGCATCGCTTTGGTGATGTATCGTGAGACACGCAATGAAATTGCTGAAGAAGATTATGAACGTTTTTCCAGGCGCCTGCTGGAACGGTTATTGACCAATCAGATGCATCTGGATAGCGATAACCTGGATCATCTGGTAGATCGCCTGATGCAGTCCAGCAAAAATTCGGCCTTGTCCTGGCCGGTGTAGATTAACACTTTAATCCTGCAGATGTGTTACCACATCACCATCAATCCTGATCTGACCACTGGCAATACCCTCTACAGCCGCAACATAG
>JANMDF010000045.1:0-2934 GCA_031376145.1 Alphaproteobacteria bacterium | reverse complement strand
GTCAGCAGCTGATTCAGTTCGTGTTTCGTTCCGGTCTGGTGATGCGCCCGATCTTTAACAAAGCAAAAGCGCAGCCCAAACGCCTGGTGATGGCTGAGGGTGAAGAAGAACGTGTGTTACGCGCCGCCCAGGTGATCTGTGATGACAAAATTGCCCAGCTCACCCTGATTGGTGATGCGGATGTTATTGCTGAAAAACTCACGCGGTATGGCCTGCGCCTGAAAGTGGGCAAGGACATTGAGGTCATTAACCCGCTGCAGCATCCGAACATGGATGCCTATGTTGCAGGCTATCACCGGCTGATGGAACGCAACGGCATATCGCCGGATTATGCGCGTACCATTGTCCGTGGCCGCAATACCGCCCTTGCTGCCATGATGGTGGCAAATGGTGATGTTGATGCCATGCTGTGCGGCAGTATTGGCCGCTACAACCGCCACCTGCAGCATATCAGCGATATTCTTGGTACCAGCAGCAAGGCACAGAAGTTTGCTGCCATGAATGCCCTGGTACTGAACCGCGGCACCTATTTTATCTGTGATACCTATGTATCTCCGGATCCGTCGGCGGAAACAATTGCAGATACCGCCATTCTGGCCGCTGAAAAGGTGGCACAGTTTGGCTTTACGCCCAAAGTTGCCCTGCTGTCGCATTCCAATTTCGGTAGCTTTGATACCTTTTCTTCGCGTAAGATGCGCCTGGCTCTTGACCTGATCCGCAAGCGTGCGCCCGAACTGGAAGTTGAAGGTGAAATGCACGCCGATGCAGCCCTGAACCCACAGATCCGTGAGTTTGTGTTTCCAAACTCCCGTCTGAAAGGTGAAGCCAACGTTCTGATCTGCCCGAACCTGGATGCCGCCAACATTGCCTTTAACATGGTACGGATTCTGGGTGAAGGCCTGCCGATTGGCCCTATTCTGCTGGGCACATCCAAACCAGCACATATTTTGACCCCATCGGTTACGGTACGCGGCATTGTTAATATGGCCGCCCTGGCCGTGGTGGATGCACAACAGCAACCGGCTATCTATGATGTTGCGGCGGAATGAGTGATGCACCCAAGGACACTTTTCACCCTGATACGGTCATCCAGACCGTAAACACCAGTCCGCACGAACTGCCTGGAGATACGGCCATAACTGTTACCAGCCTGTTGATCAGCGATGATCTGGAGGGGGTGCGCAGGACGCTTGCCGCCCTGCACCCTGCTGATGCCATGGATGTGATCACCCATCTGGAGGCCGAACACCGCCTTCCGGTGCTGCAATCGCTCTATGCTGAACAGCTCTCTCCGCTCCTGGCATACTTTGATGATACGCAGCGTGAGGAATTCCTGCCAGCCCTGGGCATTGCCAAGGTTGCGCAAGCTGTTTCCGAATTGGATACTGATGATGCCGTAGATATTATCAATGAATATGAGCCGGATGAACAGGAAAGCCTGCTGGCGGCCATGGCAGCGGATGACCGTATTATCCTGCAGCAGTCCCTGAATTATCCTGAGGATTCCGCCGGACGCCTGATGCAGCGTGATCTGGTTGCCGTGCCTATCCACTGGACAGTGGGGCAAACTATTGATTTTTTACGCAGTCATCAGGAGCTGCCTGATGATTTTTATGAAATTTTTGTGCTGGATCCCAAACATAAACCCGTTGGCGTTATCCCCCTGTCACGCTTGATGCGGGCACTCCGCCCAACGGAAGTCAACGGTTTAATGTTTACCGATTTCCGTACCATTCAGGTATCTGCTGATCAGGAGGAAGTAGCATTCCTGTTTCGTAAGTATGGCTATGTTTCCTTGGGCGTGGTTGATGAGACTGGCTGTCTGGTCGGGGTAGTCACGGTGGATGACGTGGTAACTCTGATTGATGAAGAAGCCGATAAGGATATGCTGGCATTGGCCGGTGTATCGGAAAGTGATTATGCGGGCATGTACCGCGCCACATTGACAACCGCCCAATCGCGTTTCTGGTGGCTGCTGCTAAATCTTTTTACGGCAATCCTGGCTTCGGCGGTCATTTCATTATTTTCTGATACACTTGAACACGTCATCGCCTTAGCCGTATTGATGCCCATCGTGGCCTCCATGGGCGGTAACGCCGGCACACAAACCCTAACAGTGATTGTGCGTGCGCTCGCCATGCGGCAGATTGATCCGCGTAAAAACAAGAAAGTACTTATTAAAGAAGGGTTTATAGGACTTATTAACGGCATCCTGTTTGCCGTTGTGGCTGGCATTGTCTCCTGGCTGTGGTTCCATGACCTGTCGATTGCCTTCGTTATGGCACTGGCGATGATCATTAACCTGGTGGTGGCTAACCTGTCCGGTGCGCTGATTCCGCTGACCTTAAAGAAGCTGGGCGCAGATCCGGCCATTGCCTCCAGCATTTTCCT
This sequence comes from Alphaproteobacteria bacterium, assembly GCA_031376145.1. Classification (GTDB taxonomy): domain Bacteria; phylum Pseudomonadota; class Alphaproteobacteria; order JAJTHO01; family CANGXP01; genus JANMDF01. The sequence continues at coordinate 543 of JANMDF010000045.1, read as the reverse complement.
GACCACAGTCACAGACGTTGTTGGGTTTCTGGTGTTTTTAGGACTGGCAAGTGCGTTTGTGCTCTAGGGCAGGGTTTATAGCTGGTTGAATAATTATAGCTGAATGATTATATGTTCACTTACTTCACTTTATGGCGTCGGCATTACATAAAAAAACTGGAGACACGATGTCGTTACCCAATGATACAGACGCTGAACAGGCACCGTCAGATCCCCTGGATGGCAGAAAAATTTCCGATATCCTAAGCACGCTGGTGGATGGTATCGACACGCCAACCGTGACGCTGGGTGTCTTGCGCGATGCGCTGTCGGAGCGTATTTACGGTGTCTTTCTGTTATTACTGGCATTGCCAAACCTGGTGCCGTTTCCGGTTCCTGGCTTGTCGGCAGTCACCGGTGTGCCGCTATTACTCCTGACCTTTCAGATGATGTTTAATATCCAGCCGCCCTGGTTACCAAAGATTATCCTGCGCCGTGCCATAAAGACAGCACAGTTGCAGCGGGTGAGTGCCCACAGCCTGCCGCACTTGCGCAAAGTGGAAC
>JANMDF010000130.1:0-2145 GCA_031376145.1 Alphaproteobacteria bacterium | reverse complement strand
GCAGCAGGGGCAGCGTGAACGGCCAGCATCCATGCTTGCCGTACTGGGACTGATTAACCTGCCGATTATCAAGTTTTCCGTTGACTGGTGGAGTACGCTGCATCAACCAGCCAGTATCAGCCGCCTGAGTGGCAGTGCTGTTGACAGCAGTATGCTGTATCCCCTGCTGGTATCCGCTGTGGGATTGACAGCAGTTTTTGTGTTGCTGGTACTGTTACGCACGGAAACACTAATGTATATCAGCAGATTGCAGCGTCTGGGAGGATTGTAATGGAAGCCTGGGGTTACGTTACGATCGCCTATGGTCTGGCAGTGTTCAGCATGCTGAGCCTTGGCCTGATCACGGGGCGTCAGTACCGCCAGGCAAAGCGGGCTTTACAGGTCGCGGAGAGCCAGGATGAAACCTAAATACCGTCGTCTTACGCTGATTCTGTGTACACTCGCGCTGCTGGCTGCAGCTGTGACACTTGCACTCAATGCCTTTCAGCAATCTATCATCTACTTTTACAGTCCCTATGAATGGCAACAGCAGAAGCAGCATGCCAAAAACGTTGTGCGCATTGGTGGCCTGGTTGTCGAAGGTTCTATCAGTCAGGATGGCGATGTGCATATTTTCGCACTCACTGATAAAAAAGCTAGCGTAACAGTGCGTTATCACGGATTATTACCGGGGCTCTTCCGAGCCGGACAAGGCATCGTGGCTGAAGGTACAGCCAATGATGATGGGAGTTTACAGGCCGTCCGGGTACTGGCTAAACATGATGAGAATTACATGCCCAAAGAAGTTTATGAGAAATTGAAAAAAACTGCCGAGGAAAAACCATAATGCGCTATCTTCCCATACTTATTATTGCGGTGTTGATCGGGGTTTTTGCCCTCAACCTGCGTGATGACAGTAATGCAGCGATTACCATCAGTAAAACGCCGGATGGCCTACCCGCAATCCCCAGCGCACCGGTCGCGCCTGACTTTCGAGCCTATTCGCAGAAAGATCTGCGGGATCGCTATACCCTGATTAATTTTTTTGCCTCCTGGTGCACACCCTGTGCAGCTGAAATGCCGGTTTTAAAAGAGATGAGCGATCAGGGTCTGGTGATTTATGGTATTCTGTTTAATGACAAACCACCTTTGGCCAGGGCTTTTCTGGAAAAATACGGTAATCCCTATGCGGGCATGGTGAATGACAGTGATGGTAGTGCGGCTGTAGACTGGGGAACAACCGGTGTACCGGAATCTTTTCTGGTCGATCCAAAAGGCAAGGTTGTCTACCGTGTTGCAGGGCCGATTGGTGAAGCACAGCGCGATAAAATTCTAAGCATTATCAATGCGCGTTAGCATATTGATTTTTCTACTCATTGCAGGCTCTGTCCAGGCTGGCTATATCCGTCCGGAAGAACGTCTGGAGAATACCGCATGGGAAGAACGAGCCATGCATCTGGGGGCAGATTTGCGCTGTATCACCTGTCAAAGCCAGAGTGTTAATGACTCTGATGCGCCCATGGCTGTTGCTGTCAGGCATGTGGTGCGGTCAAAGATTCAGGCCGGTTGGGACGATCCTGCTATTATTGCCTATCTGCAACAGCGGTATGGTACGCATATTTTAATGACACCGCCTGTAAAAGGCTTTGCCTTGCCATGGGTTTTGCCCTATTTATTGTTGCTTGCCAGTGCTTTTGTGATTTTTTTATACTGGCGGCGACGTTCCTAGACTGCAAAGGATGTATGGATACAGTCATCGAAACGGTAAGGAGTGATAACTATACGGAGCTTGTGCCGGCGGTTTCCGTGCTGGGTATTCATAAAAAATTTAAGAACAATCACGTTCTGAAAGGCGTTTCCCTGGTTGCCCAGGATCACGATGTTATTACCATTGTTGGCAGTAGTGGCTCGGGGAAAAGCACGTTGCTGCGCTGTATTAACCTGTTGGAAGTGCCGGATGCTGGCGAAATTCGCGTCAAGGATGAACTTTTATCATACACTAACGTCAATGGTCATGTGAGGTTTACGAATCGCCAGCAGATCTATCGCCTGCGCAGTCGATTGGGCATGGTGTTTCAGGCCTTTAACCTGTGGGATCACATGACGGTTTTGCAGAATCTCATCGAAGCACCGGTACATGTTTTAAAACTGCCGAAAAAAGAAGCG
>JANMDF010000250.1:0-5258 GCA_031376145.1 Alphaproteobacteria bacterium | reverse complement strand
GAAAACCTGCTGGATGAAACCTATATTGCCGCCCGTCGTCCCGCCGGTGTGCGTCCGGGACTGCCCCTGACGGCGGTGGCTGGGGTGAAGATTTCGTTATGGTAAGTGTCATCACATCCACCACCCGTTTTTCGTCAAGCTACTCTGTAGGCGTATCATTCGCGTTGCATGCATTGTTTGTTGTGGGTCTGCTATCCCTGGCCATGCCACCGAAAAACATTGTACTGCCCCCACAAGCCATCCCTGTCAGTCTGGTGATGACAGCACCACCAGCACCAGCGGTTGCAGCACCGCCTGCACCCAACGTGACACCCTCGATACAGCAACAGCCAGAACAACCAAAGCCTATCGTAAAACCCCTACAGAAAAAGCCTGTGCGCAACAATCCTGTCAAAGCAAGTCCCTCACCGGCAGCGGTGACAAAGCCAGTGACCCGATCTGTTGCACCGTCCACTCAACAGCCTGTATCCTATGCCTCTACCCGCCCTGTGCAGACAACACCTTCACCCACCCGCACCGCTACCGCACCGATTTTTGATGCCGCCTACCTGCGCAATCCCGCCCCGGAATATCCAGCTATCGCCAAGCGACGTGGCATGGAAGGACGCGTGCTGTTAAAAGTTTTGGTTACCAGTGATGGCAATGCTGATACCGTACAGGTGCTGAACAGCAGCGGCTACGGAATACTGGACGCTGCGGCTACGCGGGCGGTGGAAGCCTGGAAATTTATTCCGGCAAAGCTGGGGGATGAGACCGTTATGGCCGAAGTTGTAGTCCCGATGGAGTTTCGACTGGACTAACGTAATGACCAAGGCGTTTTAAAAGTCTGGATTGCCACGCCCCGCCTGGCAGGCTGCGCCTGCTTAAGGCGGGTCTCGCAATGACGTACTCGCCTGTCATTGCGAGGCGTAAGCCGAAGCAATCCAGCCAAAAAACAACTTTTAAATCGCCCTACGTAATGACATAACACTTTAAAATTGCACCACGATCCTACGTTGCCGGACGATGGACTCCAGCCGGAGTTCATTTTGGTGCAAGTTTACAGTGTGAGATCATCTATGGTCATGACAGATGACATCGATTATTAAGTATGGTACGCTATATCCTGTGAAGGATATGCGCAGGGAATGAGTTTGGCCAATAACGACAACAGCAATGACAGTTGGCTGGCATCCAGGCGGTTATTAAAGCGGTTGCGCGAGGTCATGGCCTCGGTGGAAAGCACACAGTCCAAGCTGAACCGCGTTGTTACCCTGATTGCGCAGGATATGGTTGCAGAAGTCTGCTCCATTTATATCCGCAAGCCTGGTGAGGTGCTGGAACTGTTTGCTACCCAGGGCTTGAAAGCGGAAGCCATTCACAAAACCCGCCTGTATATTGGTGAAGGTCTGGTGGGTGATATTGCGGCGCATGCCCGCCCGTTATCCCTGTCAGATGCCCAGCATCACCCGAACTTTGCCTATCGCCCGGAAACTGGTGAAGAAATTTATCACAGCCTGCTGGGTGTGCCCATTTTGCGCGATGACAAGGTGATTGGCGTGTTGGTGGTGCAGAACCGCAGTGAACGCATCTATCATGATGAAGAAATTGAGGTGCTGGAAACGGTGGCCATGGTGCTGGCCGAACTGGCGGCTGCCGCCCGTCTGATTGGTCTGGCAGAAAACGACAGTGAAGTGTCTGTTGGCCAGACAACACTGCGGCTGGTGGGTGCCAAGCTCAATGGCGGGTTGGGTATGGGCAAGGCCATGCTGCACACCCGGATGATTCTGGGCAGTCAGATTATTGCCGATAATATTGATGTGGAACTGGCGCGGTTTGAAACGGCACTGGAGGCCATGCAGGGGGCGCTGGATGGCCTGGTCAGTCACCCCGGTAGTAAGCACCATGAATATCAGGATATTCTGGAAACATACCGCATGTTTGCTCAAGACAGCGGCTGGGCAAGAAAAATTGCTGAAGCGGTACGTACCGGCTTGACGGCGGAAGCGGCTACCATTCGTGTGCTCAACGAAATGCGGGCGCGGTTTGGCCAGATGAGTGATCCGTACTTGCGCGAACGTGTGCACGACATGGAAGATCTCAGCAACCGCCTGTTACAGCACATGAGTCAGAAACGGCGGCCTGTGCCGAAAGATCAGGATATGATCCTGGTAGCACGCACCCTGGGGCCCATGGAGCTGCTGGATTATCAGCATCATCATCTGAAAGGCGTGGTACTGGAGGAAGGATCAGCCAGTGCGCATGTGGCGATTATTGCCCGGGCACTCAATATTCCGATGATTGGCCAGGTCAGTGACCTGATGGCCAACATTGAGGCTTTTGATACCCTGATTATTGATGGGGATCACGGCCAGGTGCACATCCGTCCCAGTGATGATGTGCAGGCATCCTACCAGGAAACCATTGCCAGCCGTACCGCCCGACAGCAGTTTTATCTGTCGCAGAAAGACCTGCCGTTTGTCAGTCTGGATAACGTGCCGGTCAGTGTTAATATCAACGGCGGCTTTACCACCGATGTGGACTATATCCACCAGGTGGGTGCAGATGGTATTGGTCTGTACCGCACCGAAATCCCCTTTATGCTCAGCGCGCATTTCCCCAGTCTGGATGAGCAGGTAACATTTTACAGGGATGTACTGGATGCCGCCAGGGATAAACCGGTGGTGTTCCGTACCCTCGACATTGGTGCGGATAAAACCTTGCCCTATATGCCCTTACCCGGGGACGAGGAAAACCCGGCCATGGGCTGGCGTGCCATTCGTATTTCCCTGGATCGTCCGGCGTTGTTCCGGGTGCAGCTGCGTGCCATGCTGCTGGCCGCCGGGGGGCGTAACCTGCACCTGATGTTCCCCATGGTGGCCACCGTTGCCGAATTCCTGGCGGCTAAACGGTTGCTGCTGAAAGAACAGGCGTTACTGGTGCAGGAAGGCAAGCCAGTACCATCGGTGCTAAAAGTTGGTTCCATGCTGGAAGTGCCGTCGCTGCTGTGGCAGCTGCCGGAGCTGTTTGCGCATGTGGATTTCCTGTCGGTGGGCAGCAATGATCTGCTGCAGTTCGTATTTGCCATTGATCGTGGCAGTGCGTTGGTTGGCAATCGTTATGACACCTTGTCACCAGCAGTCTTAAATCTACTGGCCAGTATCAGCCGCGGTTGTGAAAAGGCCTGTGTGCCGCTGACCATTTGCGGGGAAATGGCCGGTACGCCGCTGGAAGCCATGGTCTTAATCGGTCTGGGATTCCGGCGTCTATCCATGAATCCCTTTGCCGTGGGGGCGGTACGTGCCATGTTGCGGTCACTGCATGTTGGTGATCTGACCCAGTTTCTCGATCGCATCCGTACCAGCGACAGTGCCTCAGTGCGCGAGCAGATCCGGCATTATGCGCGGGATCATGGCGTGGTAGTTTAGACGTTGTCCAACATTAATTTTCTGCATGACAGTGTGTTTGCCTATGGCGGTGATGACCTGGGCAATCCGCATTTGCGCGGCATTGAAACCAGCCTGATACAGTTGGCAGAAGTCCTGGCGCAACATGGTCACGAGATCAGGATCTTTAATAACCGTGATACCGATATGGTGCATCAGGGTGTACACTGGCAACCGCTGACAGCGGCCAAACGTGCCAAGGCTGATGTAGTGGTGGCGATCAATGATCCGCGCCTGCTGTCCTTAAGCCATGCGAAACGGCGTATTGTCTGGATGCATAACGTCACCAGCCTGGAAAAAGCCCTGCGCAAGGGGCGGCTGTGGCCGATGCTGCGCTATCCAGCCATAACGGTGTTCAGCAGTCGCTATCAGGCCAGAACTACCACGCGCCTGCTGACGCCCTATGGCAAACGGGTGATCCCGCTTGGCGTGAACAGTGCTTTTCTGGTGAACCCAGAAATACGGCGGACACCACCGTCCAATCTGGCCTTTACCACCCAGGCTTACCGTGGTCTGGATGTTTTATTAGGCATCTGGCCGCGCATCCGTGCCGCCTGCCCACAGGCCATACTGCACCTGTTTCTTGATCCGGCAGATGTACCGGCAGGATTGCCGGAAGGCGTACAGGTGCGGGGCATCATGGCCTGGCCGGAACTGGCAGTCGCCTTAAAAGAGATGCGTGCTGTCGTATTCCCCTGGGATAAGCCGGAGACATTCTGCCTGGCGGCTGCCGAAGCCCAGGCACTGGGCGTTCCCGTTGTTACCCGTAACGTTGGCGCGTTGCCGGAGCGGATCAGGGATGGCGTAACGGGCGTGGCAGTATCCAGCCTGCTGCAGATGACGGATGTGCTGATACAGCTTTTGCGCGAAAACCAGATATGGCAGCACCTGCATCAGGGAGCGGTTGCTAACCCGCAAGGTCTCAGTTGGCAGGAAGTAGCGGTTATCTGGAAAAAGCACCTGCTGGCGGTGTAATAAATGTGGTTACCCTGAACGTACCACACGAACACCTTGCTAAACCCGAAATCACCCCCTATAAACCCGTTTTTGTAAACTGAAACAGGGGCGCATAGCTCAGGGGTAGAGCGCTACGTTGACATCGTAGAGGCCCGTGGTTCGAGACCACGTGCGCCCACCATATTTTAATCTTTAAGGTACTATGACATATGGCTGATTTTCTGACATTAGACGATATAGCCGTTGCCGACAAAACTGTACTGGTGCGCCTGGATCTGAATGTGCCCATGCAGAACGGCCAGATTACGGATATGACCCGTATTGCCAAATCATTGCCAACCGTACGCGAATTAGCCGGTAAAAAAGCAAAAGTCGTGATCCTGTCCCACCTGGGACGTCCCAGAGGGGTCGATGCCAGCTTGACCTTAAAACCTGTTGCCCAGGCCGTAGCCGGACAGCTGGGCACCCCCTGCACCTTTGTTCCCGCAACGATTGGTGCAACAGCACAGGCTGCTGTGCAGGCAATGCAGCCCGGTGATGTATTAATGCTGGAAAATGTCCGCTTCCATGCCGAAGAAGAAGCGAATGCCCCTGCATTTGCCAAAACGCTGGCTGCATTAGGCGATATATACGTGAATGACGCCTTTTCAACAGCCCACCGCGCCCATGCATCTACGGAAGGATTGGCACACCACCTGCCGGCAGTAGCCGGACGGCTGATGCAGGCGGAACTGCAGGCATTGGCGCAAGCACTCACTACACCGGAACGGCCAGTGCTGGCCATTGTCGGTGGCTCAAAAGTTTCCAGTAAAATTGACCTTCTCAATAATCTGGTCACAAAAGTCGATGCTGTTGCCATTGGTGGCGGCATGGCGA
>JANMDF010000211.1:0-2530 GCA_031376145.1 Alphaproteobacteria bacterium | reverse complement strand
ATATAGTAACTGGGGTCGTAAATGCGATAACTAACTTGTTTTTCATTTGGATGAACGGGTTTTTCCAGGAGGATGCTAAAAGAAAGGCTGATGCGATTGCCTTTAAGCGCAGACGTTACCTCTTGATAGCCTGAGAATTTCAGGCGGGTTTTATCCGCATCCATATACGTAAAATAGCTGTATTCTTTCAGACTTTTGAGGTTAGCATTACCAAGTTCCAGCAATTTTTTGGTATCTATCTTGCCATTTTTACCAGCACCAAAATCCTGCAACGCAAATTCCGTGTAAAATTCATCAAACAACCATGTTTGGCGCAAGCCTGTTATTTTTCCTTCCGTATCGAACAAAATTTCTGACTGCACATCAACCCACGAATGAGGATGCGCCTGTACAGGCGTTGTGCGGAACAGAAACAGTCCGCAGCATACGATAAAAAGAGAGGATATGAAACGGCGCAAGATTTTTCTAGCCAATGTTTTGATGATGTTATATCGTAACATACAGCATTCTCCATGAGCAATCAAAAAACATGAGTCACTTCACACCCAGACCCACGTTCTTATCACACTCGGCTGGTGTGCGCCTGCTTTTTGTCGGCATCGTGCTAGCGGTGGTGTGGGCATTAATGAGAATTGTTATCTGATGAGTATTATCTTTGAAAATCTCACTGCTGGGTATGATCGGCATCCCGCCGTGCATCACCTGTGCGGCGCGTTAAAGGATAACAGTCTTACAGCCATTATCGGTCCCAACGGCGGCGGTAAGAGTACGCTGCTGAAAGTCATGGTCGGCATGCTGACCCCCCTGTCGGGCAGCATCAAAAAAACCGGAAACTGTCGCATTGGTTATTTACCACAGGTGGCGGAGATTGACCGCAGTTTTCCCATGTCTGTCTTTGATACGGTGTTATTAGGCTTTTGGCCAACACGCGGGATAATGGGCGGGATTAACAAACACCAGCGCCATGAAGCCTTCCATGCCTTGGAAAAAGTGGGGATGGAGTCATTCGCCAGCCGCCCTGTTTCGGCATTGTCATCAGGGCAGTTTCAGCGGGTGTTATTCGCCCGCCTGATGGTGCAGAATGCCGATATTCTCCTGCTGGATGAACCCTTTGCCGCGATTGATAGCCGCACCACGGCAGATTTGCTACACGTTTTATTAGACTGGCACAAAGGCGGCAAAACCGTAGTGGCCGTGGTGCATGATTTACCACAGGCTCTTGCCACGTTTCCCGAAGCCTTGCTGCTGGCGCGGGAATGTATTGCTTGGGGCAACACCGCCGATGTGATGACCGAAGACAACTTACGCAAGGCGGATAATCTGGCACGGACGTGGCATGATCACGGCGAGGTCTGCGCCGCATGAGTCTCTATACTACTCTTGTGACGCCCTTTGTTGAGTATGGCTTTATGAGCAAAGCCTTGCTGGGTTGTTTATTGCTCAGCCTCAGCAGTGCACCATTGGGGGTGCTCTTGATGCTGCGGCAGATGAGCCTGATGGGCGATGCCATGGCACATGCCGTTTTGCCTGGGGTGGCGGTGGGGTTTTTGTTAAGCGGTGCATCCCTGCCGCTGATGAGCCTTGGCGGTTTTGCGGCGGGCATTATCATTGCCGTGCTGGTGGGGCTGGCAACGCGCAGCAGCATTGTGAAGGAAGATGCGAACCTCGCGGCGTTTTACCTGATGGCCTTAAGTTTGGGCGTGCTGCTGATTTCGCTCAAAGGAAACACGGTTGATTTGATGCACCTGCTGTTCGGCAGCGTGTTGGCAGTGGATGACAGTTCTTTAATGCTGATGGGCGGGGTGTCCTCGTTCACCCTCATCACATTTGCGCTGTTTTATCGGGCATTGTTGGCAGAGGCGTTTGACCCCGTATTTCTGCGTTCCGTCTGCAAAGGCGCGGGGGTCTTTCACCTGTTGTTTCTCATTTTAGTGGTGGTGAACTTGGTTGCCAGCTTCCAAGCCCTCGGCACGTTGATGGCCGTTGGCCTCATGATGTTGCCCGCCGTAGCTGCTCGCTTCTGGGCACAAGGTTTTGCGCCCATGGCAGCTGTGGCGGCAGGTATTGGGATTACCGCCAGTGTGGCAGGGCTGCTGATTTCCTATTACATCAACGTACCCTCTGGCCCCGCCATTATCCTATCCGCAGGCATAATGTATCTGCTGTCTCTGCTGTTTGGGCGGTTTGGCAGCGTGCGGGCACGGTATTTTCCCTTCAAACATCTTAATCAATAATGGAGCCTTTCATGAAAAAAATGCTTACAGCCCTTTTTTTAGGTTCGGGACTCCTCGTAGGCACAAGCACAGCCTATGCCGCGCCGCTGAAAGTCGTGGCCAGTTTTACCATTCTGGGCGACCTTGCCAAACAGGTTGGCGGGGATGATGTCAGCGTCACCACCCTTGTGAAGGCAGACGGGGATGCGCACGTTTTCCAGCCCACCCCTAATGATGCCAAAGCCTTGAAAGAAGCGGACGTGATTATCGTCAACGGCCTGGGTTTTGAAGGCTGGATGAGCCGCCTGATTGAATCC
>JANMDF010000199.1:0-2366 GCA_031376145.1 Alphaproteobacteria bacterium | reverse complement strand
ATTCCATCTGGCGGAAAATGCAGCATAAAAATATTAACCTGGAACAGCTGTCTGACATCATGGCCTTTAGGGTGATGGTGGATTCCCCCAGCCAGTGCTATGCGGCACTGGGTGTGTTTCACAGTGAATATCAGATCGTGCCCGGTCGGTTTAAGGATTATATCAGTATCCGCAAGCCTAATGGCTATCAATCGCTGCACACCACCCTGATGGGGCCGGGCAATCACCGTATTGAAATTCAGATCCGCACCCACGAGATGCACGAAGTTGCAGAACTGGGGGTTGCCGCGCACTGGGTCTATAAACAGGGTGAGGGCGTGACCGAGGGCAAGCAGTTCCGCTGGCTGCGTGAGTTGCTGGACTTGCTGGAAGACGCACCGAATTCCGAAGAGTTCCTGGAGCACACCAAAATCGCCATGTACCAGGATCAGGTATTCTGCTTCAGTCCAAAAGGCGATCTGGTAGCCCTGCAGCGTGGCGCAACCCCGGTGGATTTTGCTTACGCCGTCCATTCCGCTGTGGGTGATGCCTGTATGGGATCCCGCGTCAATGGGCGGATTGTGCCGCTGCGGCATGTGCTCAGCAATGGGGATCAGGTGGAAATCCTGACGCAAAAGGGGCATCAGCCGTCCCCCACCTGGGAAGAATTTGTAGTCAGTGCCAAGGCCAAAGCCGCCGTGCGCCGCTTTGTCCGTGCCCAGAGCCGGGATCAGTATATTGAGCTTGGCAAAGGGTTGCTGGAAAAGGCTTTTAAAGAAAGTGAGCGTTCACTCACAGATGCTGCTCTTCTGAAAGTGCTTGAACACTTTGGCGCAAGAGAACTGAACGATTTATACGCCACCATCGGCCAGGGGCAGCATCATGCCCTCGATGTGCTGCTGGCACTCTATCCTGATTTGCAGCAGGCCGAAAAAGTCCAACGCCAGGATGCTTTTGTCAACACCCTGCTGGAACGCAAGGAAACCGTACCACAGACCAGAGGCAAACATGCCAGCCTGCCGGTCAGCGGTCTGATTCCCGGTATGGCCATGCATTATGCCAAGTGCTGTCACCCGGTGCCGGGTGATCAGATTGTCGGTATTATTGCCACGGGGCGCGGCGTTACCATTCATACCCGCGACTGCGACAACCTGAAAGCTGTTGAGAATCAACCGGAACGTTGGGTCGATGTATCCTGGGATAGCCAGGCGATCCAGGAGGATCAGCACCACGTTGCCCGTCTGCAGGTCTTTATCGAAAATGCCCCGGGCAGCCTGGGGAACATGTGTACCATCATTGGCCAGAGCAAGGCGAACATTCACAACCTGAAAATATCCAACCGCAACACCGATCTCTATGAAATTTTTGTGGATGTGGAAATTGATGATACCAGCCACCTGGCCACCGTTATGGCCGCACTGCGTTCCAATCGCGGCGTCACCAGTGTGGAGCGCATGAAACAATGATCTGTCGCCTGGGCGTTAACATTGATCACGTGGGTACTATCCGCAATGCCCGCGGCGGGGTGCATCCTGATCCCCTGCGTGCCGCGATGCTGGCCATTGCCGGTGGTGCGGACGGCATTACTGCCCATTTGCGGGAAGATCGCCGCCATATGCGCGATGCGGATATTGCCGCTTTAACAGTGCATGTCACCGTACCCCTCAATCTGGAAATGGCGGCCACACCGGAAATGCAGGCACTGGCACTCAAATTCAAACCCCATGCCGTGTGCCTGGTGCCGGAACGTCGCCATGAAGTCACCACCGAGGGTGGGCTTGACGTTGCTGGTCAGCAGTCGTTTTTACAGGGCTTTATCACGCCACTACAGGCGGCTGGTATCCGCGTTTCCCTGTTTATTGATCCAGATCCCGTGCAGATCAAGGCCAGTCATGCTATTGGTGCGCCAGTTGTTGAGTTGCATACCGGTGCCTATGCCCATGGTAAGGCTGGTGAACTGCAACGCCTGCAACACGGGGCTGCACTGTCAGAAAGCCTGGGGTTGGAGTGCCATGCCGGCCATGGCCTTACGTTTGATAATGTGGCAGACGTTGCAGCGATTCAGACGGTACGTGAACTTAATATCGGGCACTTTCTCATGGGCGAAGCCCTGTTCATCGGCCTGGAAAACAGCGTGCGCCAGATGCGCCAGTTGATCAACCGTGCCCGTGTATGATCCCTCTATGATCTCGTCTAAGATTCTGGGCATCGGCACTGATATGGTAGACAGTCGCCGCATTGCCAGCGTGTTGGCGCGTTTTCCAGGTTTTGCCGCCCGCATTCTCACGTCCCGGGAAATGCAAGTATACCAAACGCATCCCAATCCCACCCTGTATCTGGCCAAACGCTTTGCTGCCAAAGACGCTGCCGTCAAAGCCCGGGGTATG
>JANMDF010000197.1:0-4363 GCA_031376145.1 Alphaproteobacteria bacterium | reverse complement strand
CACGGCTTTCAGTCTGGAGATGATGACATTCTGTGCACAGCTTGCCCGTGCAACAGCAGTGTCATTCAGCAATACGTTTCTGGAACGTCTGCACCTGGCTGGAAAAACATTACGTACCTTTGTGGACAGCGGTGGTAATGTGCCACGCATTGGCGATGATGATGAAGGCCGCGTGCTGTTAACCACCTGGCATGAACCAGATTATGTGCTGTCTGTTTTGGCCATACTGGCAGCATTTTTCCAGGATGGGCATCTGATGCCGCCACGCTACATCACCGATTTACGAACAACCCTGGCTGGCAGTCTTCCGGACGCAATTCCAATGTCTGATGGTGTGTATCATTATCCTGATGGGGGATACACGGTTGTACATGGTCGAAACAGCCAGAAGAAACCCTATATGCTGGTAATGGATCATGCGCCGCTGGGTTATTTAAGCATTGCGGCACATGGTCATGCAGATACCTTAAGTATCTGGCTGCATGTAGACGGTGAGCCGGTGCTGGTGGATGCGGGTACGTATCTGTATCATGCCGGAGGTCAGTGGCGGGAGTATTTCCGGGGAACGTCTGCCCATAATACGCTCAGTATTATGGAAGAAAACAGCAGCACCACGGCAGGGGCATTCAACTGGTCAACCAAAGCCAGCTGCCGCCTGCATTATATTGATACAACCTCTACTGCCTGGAAGATTGCCGCCAGCCATAATGGTTATGTGCCGCGATTTGGCGTCGAGCACCTGCGTACCGTGCGATACAATTCTGTTGACCAGATTGTTATTGAAGACACCCTACCGGGTGCTAAAGATCCATTAGCTGTCACGCTAAGCTTGCATCTGCATCCATCTTGTGTAGTGCATACGGAAAACCCTGCTGACACGATTATTTACGGTGCCAGGGATACACCAGTACTACGCATTGCCACGGAGGACAGTGTGCCCTGGAAATGTCAGCAGGATGGATGGTACGCTGGGTCTTTTGGGCAGAAACAACCGTGCAGTATCTTAAAGAAAGCAGCAGACATGCAGCCGGGAATACTGATCAAAACGACCATCACCGTGCTGTGAAATCAACCAATAAACCCGACAGAGATATGATTATCAGCATTTTTTGCCGCTATGACAGCACCCTGACGGTACTGATTCAGCATATCATATGCAGCTTTATCAAAATACAAAGCCGCCTGTTCTTTACCCCGCAAAATATGAAAATGTAACCCCAGCTCCGTCAACGCCTGTTGTACATGACTGACATCGTCACGCGGGATACCATTTAAATCAATCATCAAGTGTCGGTGCTGATCTGGTGCTGCAATCGGCTTAAAGCGTGCAACAAAATCAAGATTGTGGTTCAGGGTTGCGGATTGCATGTGGACTCCTTGCTGTCACCATAGTACTTTGCGTAATTTTATTACAAAAATCAACATGTTTTTGTAATATGAGGCAACATCTTTGCCAGAAAGTCGTTAATTTTTGGTGAAGCGCTTTTCAATTTCTGCGTGGATCAAACGCATCGCGCACGGCTTCACCAATAAATACCAACAGGCTGAGCAGCACAGACAATGTGATAAAGGCCGAGACTCCAAGCCAGGGAGCCTGCAGATTATTTTTCCCCTGCGCCACGACATCACCCAGCGACGGTGCATCCGGTGGCAAACCAAGCCCCAGAAAATCCAGGGCTGTCAGCGTAACAATCCCGCTGTTCAGAATAAACGGCATAAAGGTAATGGCGGCGACCATGGCATTAGGGAGAATATGCCGCCACATGATGGTCAGACTGCCTACACCTAAAGCCTTAGCAGCACGCACATACTCAAAATTGCGCACCTTCAGAAACTCCGCGCGCACCACACCCACCAGCTGCATCCAGCTGAACAGCAGCATGATGCCCAGTAACCACCAGAAATTCGGTGTTACCAGGCTGGCCAGGATAATCAGCAGGTACAGTACCGGCAATCCTGACCACATCTCAATAAACCGCTGCAGACTTAAGTCAATCATGCCGCCGAAATACCCCTGTATGGCTCCGGCAGCGATCCCGATGATCGAGCTGATGATGGTTAATGCCAAGCCAAACAGTACAGATATGCGAAACCCGTAAATCAGCCGCGCCAGAACATCACGCCCCTGATCATCCGTGCCCAGCATATGCCGGTCATCTGGTGGAGAGGGGGCTGGCTGTTCCAGCTGCAGATCAATGGTGTTATAGCTGTAGGGAATCACTGGCCACAGCATCCAGCCTTTAGCCTGGATCAGCTCCTGTACAAAGCTGTCACGGTAATCAGCTTCGGTGGCAAAATCCCCGCCAAAAGTAACCTCACTATAGCTGATGAGAAACGGCGCATACAATTTACCGTCAAATTTCACCAGCAACGGCTTATCATTGGCAATCAACTCTGCCCCAAGAGTGAGCACAAAAAGTACCAGAAACACCCACAGGCTGATCCAGCCGCGCCGATTGCTACGGAAAACGGCCAGACGTCTATGGGTAATGGGGGAGAGCCAGTTCATCTGCCCTCAAAATCAATACGGGGATCCACCACCACATACATAATATCATTCAGCAGGTTGAGCATCAGACCAATGAGCGTGAAGATGAACAGCGTACCAAAAACAATGGGATAGTCGCGACCAATCGCCGCCTCATAGCCCAGCAATCCCATGCCATCCAGGGAGAAAATAACTTCAATCAATAGGGCTCCTGTAAACAGAATACCAATAAAAGCCGCCGGAAAACCGGCAATAATAATCAGCATGGCATTGCGGAACACATGACCGTACAACACACGGCGTTCGCTGCATCCCTTGGCTCGCGCCGTCATCACATATTGCTTGCGGATTTCTTCAAGAAACGAATTTTTGGTAAGCATCGCAAGACTGGCAAAACCACCAATCACCAGTGCCGTCACCGGTAATACCAGATGCCACAGATAATCTTTAATCTGTCCGAACGTTGATAACGTATCCCAGTTATCCGAAACAATGCCGCGCAACGGAAACCAGGAAACAAAGCTACCCCCTGCAAACAGCACAATCAACATCATGGCGAATAGAAAACCTGGAATAGCATAACCAATGATGATCACGAAACTTGACCACACATCAAAGCGACTACCGTGATGTACGGCTTTTTTAATACCCAGTGGAATGGCGATCAGATAAATAATCAGCATGCTCCACAACCCAAGGGATATGGATACAGGCAACTTTTCAGCAATCAGGTCAATCACCGGACGATCCTGAAAAAAACTGTTACCAAAATCCAGGCGGAGGTAGTTGCCGAGCATCTGCCAGAACCGTTCCATGGGCGGTTTGTCAAAGCCATACATACGCTCAACTTCTGCCACCAGTTCCGGCGGCAATCCCTGCGCCCCCCGGTAACTGCCCCCCACTGTTGCCGCGCCCATGGTATCAGATGCACCGGCTTGACTGATAGCACTGGTAGCACTGGCAGTGCTGGCAGTAAATTTAGACAGCAGTTGTTCCACAGGCCCGCCGGGTGCCGCCTGTACAATCAAAAAACTGACCAGCATAATGCCAAACAGTGTTGGAATCATAAGCAACAGGCGTTTCAAGACATAGTTCAACATGCCTTTGCTTTAGCAGGTTTAATGGTGACTGCAACTGCGGAAAAGAAAAGCAATCCTCAAGTGCTGGCAGAGCGATTTAAAAGCCTGGATTGCCACGCCTCGCCTGGCAGCCTATGCCTGCTGAAGGCATGGCTCGCAATGACATGCTCATCCGTCATTGCGAGGCGTAAGCCTAAGCAATCCAGACAAAAAACAACTTTTAAATCGCCCTGAAGAGGCAGCGGTGTCTATAAAATAAATATCACATTTTATTTTTTTAGTGACATTGATCAGTATAAATATTATAATCGTACTAAATTTCGACTTATGCGAAACAAGGATTTTTGTCATCCTGAGCGCAGCGAAGGATCTCGTAGCGCATTGAGATCCTTCGCTACGCTCAGGATGACAGGGGGTGTTTCCCGTAGGTCGTATAAATATTCTTTATAAGAGGAAAATATGTTACGTTTCTGGAGTGTGGTAATGGTCGTTCTTTTTATAACCCTTGCCTCCGCTGATCCATCATACGCGCAACATTTTAAGGGTATCAACACAGGTGCTGGTGCATCACCCTTATTTAAAAATTCTGAAGCACTGGTTGATAATACAGTGAATCGCACCCAATATCTGTCATTAGGTATGGGGGGGCTTGGTGCGATTGGCCTGGGCACGCTGGCGTTTTTCGGGCGGTTTAACTGGGGCTGGATGATGGCTCTGGTGGCCGGTCTTGTGTTAATTTCCGGGTCACAGTATGCAATTACGTATTTTACGGGCGTCGACTCTACGACAACAACCA
>JANMDF010000188.1:0-5216 GCA_031376145.1 Alphaproteobacteria bacterium | reverse complement strand
CTTCCATGATTTTCAGCAAGGCCTGCTGCACCCCTTCACCCGAGACATCACGGGTGATGGACGGGTTATCAGACTTGCGGGAAATTTTATCCACCTCGTCAATATAGACAATACCGCGCTGAGCACGCTCAACATTGTAATCAGCAGCCTGCAGCAGTTTCAGGATGATATTCTCCACATCCTCACCCACATAACCGGCCTCGGTCAGGGTTGTGGCATCGGCCATAGTGAACGGTACATCCAGTATGCGCGCCAGGGTTTGCGCCAGCAGGGTTTTACCACAACCCGTAGGCCCCGCCAGCAGGATGTTGGATTTTGCCAGCTCGACATCGGTTTTACTGGCATTGGCCAGGCGTTTGTAATGATTATGCACCGCCACGGACAACACGCGTTTGGCGTGACTCTGGCCAATGACATAATCGTCCAGCACCTGCTGAATTTCACGGGGCGATGGAATACCCTCCTTGGATTTCACAAACGAGGATTTGTTTTCCTCCTTGATAATATCCATGCACAACTCAACGCATTCATTACAGATGAACACGGTGGGGCCGGCAATCAGCTTACGCACTTCATGCTGACTCTTGCCGCAAAATGAGCAGTACAGAGTATTTTTATCGTTATTTCCGGTCGCTTTACTCATAACTACTCCTGAGCGTCTCCTGGGGCGTTTTTTTATGGCTATTCCAGCACCTGTTTACCCATCTGCCTGGAAATAAGCAATATCGGATAAACAGACACAGCGTCTATTCAATATAGAATACCTCAAAACCTTTAACAACGTGTTCACGCAAAAAAGCCACAGACGATATGAAGTCCCTATGGCAAAGCTGCCCTTTGATCGTGCTGGCTCGCTGTTACGCATGAAGGCTGTGTCATGCGTATAGTGCAAATATGCCGCAAGGCGTGCCTTTAATTCACTGTTGCATCCGTCTGCTCAGCAGTTTTGCGTAAACGGGCAGCGCGGCGTTCATTCGTCACCAATGGAGCGGACAGTAACGCCACCTCTACCAGTTGCGCACCAGCGGCAGTACCCTGCACCGTGCGCTTGCTCTGCATGTTCAGAACACGCACATCTTCACCCAGTGCCGCGTCATTCATGGCTTTGCCCTGTACCGTCAGCTGCATGAAATTATTGGCAACCCGCACCAGCACAGTATCGCCTTTGACAATGACTTTCGGGGCTTCAACATCACGGATGGCAACCGGCTTCATCGCAGCCAGCGTGCGACGCGGTACCATGCCGATCAGTTGCTCCTTTTTGATAGCGGTACGCTTGGTAATCAGGTTAGAGGCCACGGCAGCCTCGGTCAGGTCTTCAGCCTGAATAGGCTCATCTGGCATCAGTTGCGATGCTGGTACGGGAATATTGGTCATTTCAATGTACTTGCCCTTGATTTCCAGGACTTCCAGCATCTTTTTACTGTTGCGGACAATAATACTGGCGATAAAGCGATTCTGCGCGGCATCAACGGCAACTTTTTCCAGTTCGGTAATCGGCGCGTCGGTTTCGCCGGCCAGTTCCGTATCTTTGGCATCACTATCCAGCATTACGTCCAGGGCATCCACATTCAATTCATGCTCCAGTGCCTGACGGGCGAGATCGGCCTTTTGCTCGCGGGTGATGGTGTAGGCAAAACCTGCCGCCGGGCTGGCAAGCAGCAGGGCGATAGTGAACAGGAAAAGTTTACGCATCGTGTACCTCATCATTTTTTGTGTTTCAACGCTGGTTCAAAATTTGCTGTGCCATCAACAAATACTGCGTCATGCCGGATTTATTCCAGCACAAGGCCGGAATGACGCGGTGTTGTATCAGACGTAATTCATTTTCAAAGTTCTACAGTTGTGATGTCTAACTCACCTGACTGGTGGTTGACATCATTTCATCACTGGTCTGGATGACTTTGGAATTCATTTCATAGGCGCGCTGGGCAGTGATCAGGTTGGTGATTTCGGTCACCACGTTGACGTTGGATCCTTCCAGAAAACCCTGCATCAGCTTGCCGAATCCTTCGGCGTTAGGCACGCCGGCAACGGCGGCACCGGAAGCCGGTGTTTCCAGATATGTATTATCACCAATGGATTCCAAGCCACCTTCGTTTGGGAACGTGGCCAGTTCCAGCTGTCCCACATTGCTTTCCTCAACCTGCCCCTGGAGTTTTACCAGGACTTCGCCGCTGTCGTTAATGGTGACTTCAACGGCATCGTTGGGAATGGTAATGCCTGGCATCACGGTATAACCATCCTGGGTTACAATTGTCCCATCCGGACTTAGCTGAAAAGAGCCGGAACGGGTATAACCGGTATCACCGTTCGGTAATTCAATCTGGAAAAAACCGGCGCCGTTAATCGCCATATCAAATTTGTTCTCGGTATTCTGCAGGCTGCCCTGATCCATAATGCGATATACGGCGGAGGTTTTCACACCTAAGCCCAACTGAATACCCGCCGGTACAATGGTACCGGAATCACTGGAGGTAGAGCCGACACGGCGTTGATTCTGGTACAGCAGATCCTGAAACTCTGCGCGTTGACGCTTAAAGCCTGTGGTGGTCATGTTGGCAATGTTGTTGGAGATAACCTCCACATTCAATTGCTGGGCTAACATCCCAGTAGCACCGATACTTAAAGATTTCATAGGACTACACCTTTACAGCTTAATTATTACCAGACAGGGTACGGATCGCGTCACGTTGACGCTCATCTTCGCCCTTGAGCAGTTTATTGGCCGATTCATATCTGCGGGATACTTCCATCATCTGGGTCATTTCCAGGATAGGCACAACGTTAGAACCCTCGATCATCCCCTGGCGGATTTCAAATTTTTCCAGCGGAGCGGGCTTTTCTTCAGTTTCATAAAGACCGTTGGGCAATTTCTGCAGTTCACGTTCTTTTTCAAACATAACCGGCTGAATACGGGCAATCTGGGAACCGTCTGCGGTAATCGTACCGTCATTACTGACGGTAATATTCTTGGTATTGGTGGGAATAACGATCGCATTACCGCTGTCATCCAGCATGGGATACCCATCGTGCGTTGTAATCTCACCGCTGTTATTGAGCATCAACATGCCGTTGCGGGTATATTTAATACCATCTGGCGTCTCTACCTGGAAATAGCCCTCGCCGTTGATTGCCAGATCAAGGGGGTTGCTGGTGGGCTGCATTGTGCCCATGGATAGGTCGCGGATACTGCCGAAATCCTCGACATAGGCCACTTTATCGCCACGGGTGGATTCTCTGAGCACGCTTGTAAATAAGGGTTTTTCCGCTTTATACCCAGTGGTTGACATATTGGCCATATTGTTGGCAATCATATCCATACGCCGGCGCAACGCGGTCAGATGCGATACGGCAACATAGCCTGTGGCTTCCATGGCGGTATTCCCTTTTCCTCACCAGATATTTTATTATTGCTGGGGAATATGCAGGAAGCGTGCCAAAGTGGATTCAGAACTTTTTTCGGATCGCGGCAATATCTGCCAGGTCTTGGGGGCGTGCAATCTGGCTTTTATTGGCAATGAGGTCTTCGGCACTGATGAAAAACGCTGGTACGCCCAAAAACGTGGATGCATGTCGACGCGGCCAGCATTCTGCAAAAATCAGCCCCTGCAGCCCAAACAGGATATCAATCATCAGGGGTTCACGCCCCATGCGATAAAAACTGTTTGGGTCGCAGAAATCATCAGCGGATAGCTGATCCATATTCGGCGCACCGTAGTCACGCAGTGCTTTATAAACGCGTTTGGCGTTTGCTTGGGTATTGTCAATCCATATATCCAGATCTCTGGTATATCGCGGCTGTGCATGAAACCCAACCGCGTGCCCGCCGATCACAAGGTATTGCACTTCAGCGGTGTTGAATGCCGCCAACAGTTCTGTCCAGTGGTTGTTCATCAAGGTCAATCCCTTCTGTGGCCATATGATGGGCACGCACCAGTGCATACGTTGCCATACTGCGTACATCAGCGGGTTGCGCCTGCCACCACGCAATCTCATCATCTTTGAGGCGATGGAGATCATCCGTGCAGCCAATAAAACCAGTTGTAAAGCGTGGGTGTTGCATAACAACGTCATGATAGCAAAGTTATGGCCTAAAGCCAACTAACTGTTGCGCATTCATGACCAGACGCTAGAACGATACCCATGAGCACCATAGAATCCGAAAAGACGCAGATTAAAAACCTGACCATGAATTTCGGGCCGCAGCATCCGGCGGCGCACGGTGTCCTGCGCCTGGTGCTGGAAATGGATGGCGAGGTGGTTGAGCGGGCGGATCCCCATATCGGCCTGCTGCATCGTGGTACGGAAAAGCTCATTGAGCATAAAACCTATATGCAGGCGATTCCCTATTTTGATCGTCTGGATTACGTATCGCCCATGTGCCAGGAGCATGCCTTTGCCCTGGCGGTGGAAAAATTATTACGGATTGAAGTCCCCAGGCGCGGCCAGTTTATCCGCGTGCTGTTTGCGGAATTAACCCGCATCATGAACCACATGCTCAACATCGGCACTTTTGCTCTGGATGTGGGCGCAATGACCCCGTTTTTATGGTTTTTTGAGGAACGCGAAAAAATCATGATCTTTTATGATCGTGCCTGTGGTGCACGCCTGCATGCGGCGTATTTCCGTCCTGGTGGCGTACATCGTGATCTGCCGGCTGGGTTGACAGACGACATTGCCGCCTTTTGTGATCACGTCGTAAAAATCATTGATGATGTTGAAGACCTGCTGACCAGCAACCGTATTTTCAAACAGCGTACCGTGGATATTGGCGTCATGACGCCGGAACAGGCACTGGACTGGGGCTTGTCGGGTCCCATGTTGCGCGGCAGTAATATTGCCTGGGATCTCCGTAAATCTCAGCCCTATGATGTCTATGATGAGCTGGAGTTTGATATTCCGGTTGGGAAAAATGGCGACTGTTATGATCGTTACCTGATCCGCATGGTGGAAATGCGCGAAAGTGTGCGCATCATTCGCCAGTGTCTGGCAAAAATGCCTCAAGGCGCGGTGAGTGTGGAGAATAACAAAATAACCCCGCCCAAACGTGCAGAGATGAAACAGTCGATGGAGGCTTTAATCCATCACTTTAAACTCTACACCGAAGGCTACCACGTGCCCGCTGGTGAGACGTACACGGCGGTGGAAGCCCCCAAGGGCGAGTTTGGTGTATATCTGGTGGCGGATGGCACCAACAAGCCCTATCGCTGCAA
>JANMDF010000163.1:0-7450 GCA_031376145.1 Alphaproteobacteria bacterium | reverse complement strand
GATGAAATCTGGGAGCATGTCTTTCCCGCTGAACAGGAACGCCTCATGCAGCGGCTCATCAAGCGCATCACCGTGCACCAGAATCGCGTGGATATCGACATCCAGCCCGATGGCGTTACTGCGCTGGCCAGTATCCTGCCCATTGCCACTGAAAACAAGGAGGCAACTTGATGACAGTTCAGCCTATCACCGTGAGTGTACCCGTTAACTTCCGCCGCAAGGGGTGCCGTAAACTGATTTTACTGCCGGATGCCCTATCGGCGCAAAACCCGGTAACTGCCGCCCCTGATACCACGCTGCTGAACGCCATTGCCAAAGCGCATCGCTGGCAGGTGCTGTATGAACGTGGCGGGTTTACCTCTCTGGACGCCTTCGCTGAAAAGTACGGCATTAATGTCTCCTACGCCGCCCGCATTCTGCGACTGAATCTGCTGGCACCCGATATCCGCGAGGCCATCCTTCATGGCCGCCAGCCACGCACCCTGAAACTGGCGGATCTATTGGCACCGTTTCCGGCGTTGTGGACAGAACAACGGGAGAAATTTGGCTTCCCGCCCGACAGTTTGGCCAAGCCTCCGGTAAATAACCTATAGGAGGAGCACACTATGCCACTGCCGGAACGCCCGCATCTGTATCTTGACGAAGTCGCCGAACAACTCGGCGTTTCGCTGCGTGACATTGAAAATTATCTGATGCAGGGTAAGCTGCGTGCTTCTATCTGGCTGCTGCCCACGTTTGTCGAAATGTCCATTTTTGAACTGCACCATAAGGGCATTTACGAGTCGTTTGATCAGCGGTGGTATGAAGGATACGTTGAACTATCACCAGTGACATGCCGAAAACTGCTGGTGGGCGGGCAAGCAGAAGAACGCTGCTTTTTCGATAATTATCCAAGTGTTTCCTTGCGTATTCTGCCACACTATCCAGCCGCCAGTTTAAAGCGTGAGCAGTTGGTTGTATCGCCGCTGGCACTGCACAGCTTCAGGACGCTGCATGGCCTCAAAGAAACTGCGTCAGATTTTGTGTCTTCCCCCGGTCGCCCCTCCATCATGCCGGAGATTCTGGCAGAGCATCAACGGCGGGCACGCCTGCATATCGCCTTTAAAACCAACAGCCATGAAGCACGCGCCCTGCGGAACTGGGCAACGGCGCGGTTTACCGCTGATACCATCCCAACACAAAAGACCATCTGCAACCGCCTGAGTGAACTGCATCAACAGTGGCGGAAAGCCGTTGCTGATGAGCACAGCACCCGAAAAACCCCATCACCAGCCACTGTTGCGGCGTAATTCCTGCGGGTTCTCGGCTCTCGGAAGCCCTTCGCATTTATGCCCCTGCGGCATATAGCCACAAAACGCACCCCGAAAAAATCAAGGAAAATGCCCTGTTCATGGCTGAATACCGACTTTGTGAAGTGCACAGCTTTTAGAGAGCGAGAATTTCAGGAGCAGCCAGGGGCTGTTTCTGAAATCGCAAGCCAATGAGCCTTCCTTTTGTGTAACAAAAGGTTAGGCGGAATTGCACCGCATAGAGAGAAGTATAACGCGCCACCGCGCAAAACACCCGCAACCCCCAAGTGCACAGCCGACCCACCAAAACCGCCCAAAGACTGGGCTTCAGCGGACAGCATCAAAAATCGAGAGAAGGTTCAACAGGGGCAATATGGCGGAGGGGGTGGGATTCGAACCCACGAAAGCCTTTCGACTTCGCCGGTTTTCAAGACCGGTGCATTCAACCGCTCTGCCACCCCTCCGTTGCTTTTGACTTAGCGGGTACAAGGCGTTGTGGCAATAAAAAAGGCTTAAAAATTATCCAATCAGCGATGCTACCGACTTCAAATCCAGCGCCGCATCACAGTTTGGGGAATAGCTTAAAATCGGCTGTTGGGAACGAATGGAATCAATGACCTTGCGGTCACGGCGAATCACGCCCAGCAGCGGTGGATTGAGACGCAGAAAACTCTGACAGGCTTTCAGCAGGGTTTTATAGGTTTTTTCGCCATCAGTGCGATTGTCCGCCATATTCACGAGTACGCGGGTATCGGGGACAGGGGGTTTTTGATGAATCAATTTAATGTAGGCGTAAGCATCGGTGAGGGATGTGGGTTCCTGGGTAATCACCACGATACATAAACCTGCCATACCTGCCAGTGAGCGTACAGTCCGATCAATACCGGCACCAATATCGATAATAATATAATCATAATCGTTGCTGAGTGTATTAAGATCGTTGCGCAGCATGGCCAGGCGTCCCGCAGGCAGGTTGGCCAGCGTTGCTGAGCCGGAACGGCCGGCAATAATGTCAAAACCACCGTTGATATATGGTATGCACACCTGGCGCAGGGATAACTCGCCAGAGACAACGTGGGACAAATCATGCTCCGGCATCAACCCCAGTTGAATATCCACATTGGCAAGCCCAAGATCACCGTCAAACAGCACAACACGTTTGCCAATTTTTGCCAGGGCATGCGCTATACTCACAGAACACCAGGTTTTACCAACCCCACCCTTGCCGCTGGCAATGGCGATAATTTTCGGATTACGCGGCAGCGGTTGACCAAGGGTCAGATCGTGCGCTTTATGGGGTGTGGTAAAAGCACTCATGTTATGGATTCTTTCACAAAAAGATTTATTTTTGGTTGTTGAACATCGTGCAGTAATAATCTGGCTAGCAGCATCGGGGTAATATCGACCAGCCCGTCCACCACATTACTGGACATACCGGCATGGACGATTTTAAGGCGGCTTTCATAGGCGGAGGCCAGCATACTGCCCAGGCGTCTTGCCATATCCAGTTTGGTAATCAGCAGATATTGCGGGCGGAATTTCTGTGCCAGAGCGGCGGTGATCTCGGCGGCTTCCAGGGCGTCAATACCGCTGGGCTGTACCATGACTGTATCCATCAATTCTGCCTGGGTCAGATGATACAACCAGTCGATATCCTGCATGTTAAAGGGATTGATTCCCGGGCTGTCGATGAGCAGCAGCGCATCATCAGGTGCCTGATCAATGGCAATACGCAGGCCGTCGGCATCTTCCACCGTATGCAGCGGGACATTGAGAATGCGGGTCAGTGTAGATAACTGCTCAACCCCACCGGCTTTGAGCGTGTCACAGGTGATGACGGAGACCTTGCGCCTCTGCATCACGGCTTTGGTGGCCAGTTTGGCAATGGTCAGGGTCTTGCCGGCGCCAGGCGTGCCGATCAGCAGCAAGGGCTTGCGCTGTTCAATACCTAAAAGACTACCGAAGCTGAACAGGCTCTGCAGCCCGCAGGCCATGGCAGTAACAGGGTCATTACCTGAATCCTCAATATTGCGTAACAGGTGATGGGTCAGGCGGCGGGGGCTGCCATGCCGATCAAGGGCTTCAGCAATAGCATCAATGGTATGGTCTTCAATGGGCTGTGTGCTTGTAGATACTGGTGGCGCGGCAAGCGATGTCGCTGCAGTGGTGGCTGGTTTCGGTGTTGCAAATGCTTCATCATCAATGCCGGCGGTGACAATGAAAAGGTTCTGTTTTTTATCATGCTTGGTGGCCATGATGACGGCATCTTCACCCATCTGGATGCGTACCATTTTCATAGCTTCCGGCATGGAGGCAGCGGTATAAGTTTTTAAGCGCATGCGCAGCGATTCTTTTTATGATGCATCATACCATCAGCATTAGGCCGTCATGGTTAACAATGCGTAAAGACCTTAGAAATTATAGCGTAAACTCATTGCCAGCAGGTCGATGCTGGTTTCATAATCACCGGTCAGGTTGCCGCGCAGGCTGTTATTGGGGTCAGCCAGTGTCTGGTTGATGGTGGCGTCATCCACAAAAGCATGAGCATAGGCAATACTGAAGGCCACCATGTCGTTGAATGCATACTCTGTTCCAACGGATATCCAGCGGCGATCTGCATCCGGTATACGTACGTTTCGGTAAGCAGCGCGCACCGGCGATTCATCCAGCGCTACACCCGTCATGAATTTCCAGGTGGACGATGGTGCATACGTCACGCCCATACTGTACAGAAAAGTATCTTGATAGTTGGTAGCGGTCACGACGTCAGGTGTGCCATTGGCGAATGTGACGCGCCCTTCCTGAATCTTACTCCACTCGGTAAAGTGGATATCCGCCCCAAGGGTAAGCATGTCACTGACCTTGTATTGAATCC
This sequence comes from Alphaproteobacteria bacterium, assembly GCA_031376145.1. Classification (GTDB taxonomy): domain Bacteria; phylum Pseudomonadota; class Alphaproteobacteria; order JAJTHO01; family CANGXP01; genus JANMDF01. Next base: position 3,286 of record JANMDF010000163.1, on the reverse strand, counting down.
CGGCGGTGGTCATGGCCGGGGTGTTAAAGGCTGTTCTGGTCTGGGTGTCATTCAGCAGGCCGGCCAGTGGTGCGGGTACACTGAAGTCCACATCACCGCGCAGGCGGTGTTTAATGGCAGAACGGTAGCCAGCACCAATGCTCAATCGGTCTGTTGGGGTCAGCAGGATACCGGCATTATAGCCATAGCCCCAGTCGTCACCGGTCATGTCAGAATAACAGTCAATCGTGCCCGGTGTGGTTCCCAGACTGTTAAGCGCACCAATCAGGCCGCAGTCAACAGCGTTCGTTAACCGTCCCTTGATGTACTGCGCCTGTACACCCGCACCAATGGCGATCTTATCATTGATTTTATAAGAAACAGAGGGGTTGATATTGAGGGATTTTACATCGCTGGTAACACCATGGTAGCGGCCTTCCCAGTCAGATTTATATTTGGTGCTTAGTCCCCAGGGGCTGGTAACAGCGATACCGGCGCGAAAGCGGGGGTTAATGTCCATGGCGCCATAAAATACCGGCACGGCTTTACCGGCAGCAACGGAATCATCTTCCTGGCTGCCTGTGATGGGGGTATTGGCGCCGGTGGTGCCCGTAAACGTTCCCGGGGTTGTATCGGGTGATGCAATGGTTGTCCCCAGGATGACAGTATTGCCGCGCTGTGTCGCCATGGTAGCCGGATTAAAAAACTGACTGCTGGTATCACCTGTAGCGGCTGTTGCCCCTCCATACAGGGTTCCAATCTGGCCTGGGCTTTCTGCCTGTGCAGCATAACCTGCGGCGTAGGCATGATCTGCAAGCAGATAGATTGTCAGCAGCATGCTGGTCATGAAAAAATATCGCATAATCGCTCCGGAACTATTGATGCTTATAATTTTCATGCAGTTAACCATGGCAAGGTTAACAATACCTTAATGCGCAAAGCACGTACAGAAGCAGGCATTTACGATAAATTTATGATCCGCTGATATTGTAGAACTTAGTCGAAACAGGAATTTTTGTCATCCTGAGCGTAGCGAAGGATCCCATAGAGTATAGCGATTCTTCACTACGTTCAGAATGACAGTTTATATTTGCGTAAGGCCTGATTGAATACACATAAGATTTGTACATGTATAAAAGCATAAAAATTTATTTTGAACGGTTGTTCACCGGCAGTGTTATTGCCGATGGGAAATATCGTCTGAATATTTTTACGCTGTTTTTTTACGATAAAGCGGTTGAACAACAGTACCGGCAGACCGCGAACGATCCCTTGTCTGCCTGCTTGACACTGGCGATTGGTGCGGCAGCATTTGTCCTGTTTGATCTTGTCGATATCTACATGCTGCCGGAAGCACAGCATTATTTATCCAGTCAGGTACGCTATATAACAGCGGCGCTGTTACTGGCAGGGGCAATTATTTCTATAAAGCCGTATTTTCAGGATAAGATACAGGAATTACTGCTGTCGTGTTGTGGGCTTGCCAACTTCAGCGTGCTGTTTTTACTGTGCTATGTCGATGGTGATGCCAGATCAGCATATTACGCTGGTCTCACCGTAATCTTTCTCTTTCAGCATTTTGCGCGGTTGGAGTTTCTGTATGGTGCAGTGGCATCTTTTGTGGTGTGTGGCGTGTATGCCTATGTATCCATTGCTGTGAACCCTATTCAGGATGTGTATCTGATCAGTAATAACCTGTTTCTCTGGATGGCGTTTATTGCCGCGTCTGCGACACATTTTATGTTTGAATTGCGGGATAGAACAAATTTCATTCAGCGATCTGAACTACAGGATACCAACGTTGAAGTTGGGGCATTATTGCTGACTGCAGAAGCTGCTAATGACTCAAAGGCCCAGTTTCTGGCCATTATCAGCCACGAATTGCGCACGCCCCTGAACGCGATCATTGGATTTTCAGAATTATTGAGCAGTACTGGCGAGGGAGAAGTAACGCCGCGTGTTATGGATTATCTGACCAACATCCACGATAATGGTAATGACCTGTATATTGCAATCAGTCGGATTTTAGATTTTGCCAAGGGGCAGTATAATGCCGTGCAGGTGAATGACAAAATTACCGATGTTAACGAGATGATGCAGGCTGTTGTGCAAACCATGCGTAATAAAGCAGCACAGAAGAGTATTACATTACAGATGGAGCGGCCTGTTGAAGAATATCTGGTGAAGCTGGATCAGCGGTTAATCATGCAGGCATTATTGAATCTGATTTCTAACAGCATTAAGTTCACTCCCAGGAATGGTAAGATTACGGTGTCTGCTGCATATAAGAACAGTTTGAAAATCAGTGTTACGGATACCGGGATTGGGATGTCTCCAGAGGCTCTGGATGCGGTTTTCAACGCGACAGTCTCCCATGCCCCAACTACTGATATTATTGGTCTTGGGTTGCCTTTTGTGAAGCAGGTTGCTGAAATGCACGATGGTCATCTGCAGATTCAAGCAATTCCGGATGGTGGTACGATTGTTACGATGGAATTTGAAGAGCAGCGTATTATCCGCAAAGGCGATGCCGACGCGATGCAGCAGCAAATTCTGCCTGCGTTGCTGGCGCATAAACAGCGGCAGGAAATGGTGATTTCCGGTGCAGCAGTTAATCTTTAACAACGCTGATGTCTGGCGCATCAACGGCTTTCATACCGACAACGTGATAGCCACAATCCACGTGCAGGATTTCACCACTGACACCGCTGCTCAGATTGCTTAACAGATACAGGGCGGAATTGCCGACCTCATCAATCGTTACGTTGCGTTTCAGGGGGGCGTTGTATTCATTCCATTTCAAAATATAGCGAAAATCTCCAATCCCACTGGCGGCCAGAGTCTTAATGGGGCCGGCAGAAATAGCATTCACGCGAATCTGACGCCCGCCCAGATCAGCCGCCAGGTAGCGTACGCTGGCTTCCAGCGCCGCCTTGGCAACGCCCATGACATTGTAATGCGGCATTACTTTTTCTGCCCCATAATAAGATAAAGTCAGAAAACTGCCGCCATCATGCATAATAGCCTGGGCGCGCTGTACAACCGCAGTGAAAGAATAGCAGGAGATATCCAGGCTGTTACGGAAATTTTCCCGGCTGGTATTGTAGTAATGCCCCTTAAGTTCATTCTTATCAGCAAAAGCAATGGCATGAACGACAAAATCCAGTTCCCCCCACTGCTGGCCAAGGGTCGTAAAAACGCTGTCCAGGCTGGCATCACTGTTGACGTCACATTCCATGAGCAGGGGTTTGCGCTCCAGGCTTTCCGCAAGGGGCAGTACGCGCTTTTTCAAGATATCATTCTGATA
>JANMDF010000159.1:0-6056 GCA_031376145.1 Alphaproteobacteria bacterium | reverse complement strand
CTGAATCACCGCCTGGCGGGGACTGTTTTTGCGCCAGTAGAGGCCAATCGTGCGCTCTGGTGCTGGATCTGTAAACGCAATATAAACAATATGGCTGTGATCCATATTATGCGGCAGTGCCAGTTTTGGTATCAGGGTCATGCCATTCCCCGCAGCCACCATCTGGCGCAGGGTTTCCAGGCTGGTAGCCCGAAAGCCGCTACTCTCCACAGCCCCAGCCAGTTGGCATACGGATAACGCCTGATCCCGCAGGCAGTGGCCATCGTCCAGTAATAACAAATTCTCCTCCTGCAGATCTGCCAGCTGCACATGTTGCTGACTGGCAAGGCCGTGTTTTGGAGGTACGGCCAGGAAAAAGGGATCACGAAAGAGTGCCAGACTTTCCAGTGATCCAGATTCAACCGGCATGGCCAGCAGGGCAGCATCAATTTTGCCTTGTTGCAGCATGTCAATGAGCACCGGCGATTTCTCTTCCAGTAACTGCAGGGTGATTTTAGGCAATGCTTCGGTGAGCAGGGGCACCAGCTGTGGCAGGAGATACGGCGCCAGGGTCGGGAAAGCACCCAGGCGAAACGTACCTGCCAGTGGATCACGGCTTGAGGCCGCCAGTCTGATAATGTCATCGCGCAAGCCGAGCATGATCTGTGCCTTATCAACCACAGCTTGTCCCAATGGGGTGAGCAGCAGCTGTCGTCCGCCACGTTCAAACAGTGGCGCGCCCAGGGTGTCTTCCAATTTACGCAACTGCATACTCAAGGTGGGCTGGCTGACGTTACAGCGCAGTGCCGCCTTGCCGTAGTGACGGGTCGTGGCAACGGCCAGCAGGTATTCCAGTTCGCGCAGTGTCATGGCTATCTATCGTTATTATCTATGATAAATCTTGTTGTGATTACTTTTATCTATCACATCAAACACATTCTGTAAACGCGCCGCACATGCCTCAGCATGTGTATAAGGCAAGGCATGGGTTGCAGCCTCCACAATCGCCAGTTCAGCATCAGGAAAACTGCCTTGCACCATGGCAGGCGGCACCACCACATCGTGTTCTCCGGCCAGAACAATTTTAGGGATCTCCGGCCAGGCCGATTCAATCGTTTTCTTCAAGAGCAGCTCAAAGCCTTTCTGGCATTTATGGGCGTCCAGGCAGTCGGCAATATGCTGCAAGCCATCATTAAACGAGGCATCGGGAAAAAGGGCTTCGATATTGTTCTGCAGGGGGGCGAGGCGGTTACGGTCAAACAGCCGCAGGGCATCACTGGGTTGCAGCGGGGTATCCAGAGCACACGCCCACCAGAATTCGCGCACCAGGTTGCGAAAAGACGCGCCGCCGCGTGCCGTGGTGGCCAGGCGTCCGGCGGTCAGGGCAATCAGCGGATCCATGAGATACCAGGGCTTGCCGACGCCATAAGCGTTAAAACCGGCAATAATCATCGCGGCTGGTGCGGTGTGTTTGCCGCCAGCCAGTATTTCGCGCGCAATGGGGGTTCCCAGGGAGTAGGTTACGGAAATGAAGGTTTCCGGCAGGCTGTTTGGAATATCGGGGTAGGGTGTATAAACATCCCAGTCCGGCACGTGAATATGGTTGGCAGGGAGGATGCCTTCTAAAAATTCCGCACTGTTGCCGTTACCGAAAATATCCAGGATGTGCATCTGTTCGGTATCCATCCCCTGTTGCTGTAGAGCCATTAGAAATGGCCGCCACATGACGGCTGGATGCATGAGACCAGGCAGCAGCAGGATAGGGCAGGTAGACACGGTTCAGCCCCTTAGTGATTGACGCCATGCCTTGCGCCAGACTTTCAACCGGCGACGGGCGGTATAGAGCATTTCCATCAGGCATGGTGCATGGCTGGTCAGGCATTGATAGCGGCGGTCTTTGCCGGACATATGCACGGGCAGGCGGCTGGCCAGATCAACGCCCAAGGTGTTGCGGCTGTCATCACGGCGGACAATGCCGGTGAAATATAGGTCTTTACTGCTTTTGCAGGCTGAAAAGCCATAGCTGCTGAACAGGGTATCAAGGTCAAGGCGGCGGGTAAAATCGTGCTGCTGTAAATTGCGGTAATATTCCCAACCACGGCCAACGGTGAGCGGTGAATCATCGGGAGAGGTGCGGGTAGTGCCGTGCTCGGCACGGCCAATGCTGGCACAGGTCATGATCACCAGGCCACCGGTTTTCGTCATGCGGATCATGTTGCAGAAGGTTTCCAGCCAGTGCGGATTATGCTCAAAACATTCACAGGAAATCGTCACATCAAAATGCTGGGAAGGGAAATCCGCCAGTTGTCCTGGCATCACCACATCCACCCCAGACCCCGCTCCCACATCAATACCGGTATAGGTGCAGTTGCTGAATGCCGCCCGCACACTGCCGTTAATATCCAGGCTGCCGATTTCCAGCACGGTTTTACCGTCAAAAAACTGCGGCAGCAGGCCTTTGACATGGTTGACATAGTCGAGTTGCTGCGGGTGTGCCATGTGTTACGTGATCCTTTCCGGCGATGGTTGCTCATACCGCGTTGTGTGCCTCAGAACCAGTTATTTCATTTTCTGCATCTCGAGTATCTTCAGGTATCCATTGTTCACCGTGTGAGTTCCAAGACTTTTTCACGAGGTTTTTTATTCTGATCATTCCAAGAGATAGTAAGGGGTATTTTGGACGGAGACCTTTTGTGAAAGGCAGTAATTAACACCACTTTTTGCTGCACAGCCATAGCATCCATAGGGAACTTTTCTTCTGCATCCTGTTGAATAACAGGATCATGGCCACTTGGGAAATAAAGTCTCACATTATACGCCGGAGCTTGTCCTTGGTTGGCAATATGTAATTGTGTAGTATTGCCTTCTGTAATAAAGTCTGCAACCAGGTCAGCCTGTTGAGAGGAAATAGCTTCTTTCCGCTCAGAGTTTCTTGTCCGCCAGAAAATACATAAAGACAAGATTAGTGAAATAAAAGCGAATACATTTGCAATAGCGGGATTACTTAGAATGCCTTCTAGATATATCATTATGATTTCACAATTGCACGTTGAAGTGAGAAAGTTTGCGTAGAATTTCAGTTTTGGACGCTGAGAATAGCATTGATAACCAAATCATACCGCCCGCACCCGTCACCAGTTTTTGTGCTGTCCTGTCAATCCGGAAACCCATTTATTGGACGGTTCCAATAGTTTCCTCACTAATCCAGTCCACGCACCACAATGATTCCATATTTTGGAGCTTTTTCAGATATCTGCCCTGATAATGTCAGGCGGCTTCCGGGTTTTTTTGGTGGCGCATTAGACGTGGCAATCAAGGTGTTAACGGTCTTTTCAGACAGCACCAGATGCCGTGACGCGCTCGAAAGGGTTTTGAAATGCTCTCGGGGTTGGCGGGTGGATGGCACTGACTCCGCTGCTGCAGGCTCAGGAAGCGGGGGCAGTCCAGCCATGGGATCAGCAATATGACCGTCACCCCCATAAACAGCGGCCTCCAATTCATCCTCAACCAGTGGGTCAACAACTTTATCACCAATAACAATATTTTTTTCAGGCGTATGTGCAGGCTTTGCTGCGGGTGCAAGTTTGACCACCTGGCCTTTGGGCTGGCCACGCATTAACTCTTTCAGGGTTTTCGGTGAAGATGCAGGCGTTTTTACAGCCGCCTTCACCACTTTTTCTTTTGTCTCTGTGGCTGGCTGTGCCGGGTTGGCAACGTCCTGCACCGGCTCTTTGTCAGGCAGCACCATCACTGCAACAGGCTTAACGCTCTGCGGCAACGTCACGCTGCCGGAAATATCCAGTGGTTCTGCCAGTGCCAGCTGTACAGACAGTAGAATTACAATTGCGTATATCAGCCAGAGCTTCACCATAGCCATGCCTTTTTTGATGTAATGGTAACACAATATCAACAATCAGCTGATTATACTATATGCATATAGCCGGACTGTTAAGATATAATGCGTAACCCTGTTTTTTTAGATCATGAACTGCCACCGCTGCCGGAATGCCGGCAGGCCGTGTGTCAGATTAAGCAGAGCACCAATGGCTTGACCCTGGTTAATGCCAACCAGTCTTTCCTGACAACGTTTGCAAGGCCAACGTATCAGCAGATCGATCTGGGGATCGGCAAGCCGCTGCATGAGATATGCCGCCAGGTCGCTCTGGTGGCAGCAATTAATCAGCATGTGAATATTGCTGTACAACCCAGCACCTGTAAAATTACTGAAGATGGTCGCGTCTTATATTTCAGCATCGACAGTGCTATTGAAATACAGCAGCCGAATCACCTGCAGTGGATGGTGTTCATTCAGGATATTACAGCCCTGTGCGCAAAGGTTGCTGAAGCTGATGCTGCCAGCCGTATGAAATCAATGTTTCTGGCCACCATGAGCCATGAAATCCGTACACCCATGCAGCCTCTGTATGGTTTACTGGAATTACTGCAGGCTGAAAGTACCGAACCACGCCAGCAGGATACGATTGCTGCGGCAAAAAATGCGGCCAGTTCCCTGTTACAGATTCTGGATGACGTACTGGATCTGGCCAAGGTTGAAGCCGGTAAAATGGATCTTGAACAGTTTGAAGTGCCACTGCGCACTCTGGTGGATGGCGTCATGATTACCATGAATCAGCGCGCCAAAGAACACAATATTCTGCTGCACGCCGAGTTTGATCCCGGTCTGCCAAGGATTGTCATGGGCGATCCCAAACGCCTGCGCCAGATTCTGATGAATTTGATCAGCAACGCCATTAAATACACTGAACAGGGACATGTTGTTCTGCGGTTGTCTGCCAAAGAAAATAACCAGGATGATCTGCATTTCCGCTTGCGTTTTGAAGTAGAAGATACCGGTGTCGGGATCAGCAATGAGGCGCAGAAAACATTGTTTGAACCCTTCAGCCGTGGGGATTTGTCGTCTACCCGTAAATATCCGGGAACGGGGCTTGGGTTATCTGTATGTAAACACCTTGTTGAGTTAATGCGCGGGGATATTGGCGTGCACAGTGTTGTCGGGCAGGGCAGCACATTCTGGTTTGAGATTCCGACAGTCGTTGTGACGGATGCACAACAACCTGTAAACAGTCTGCCAAACCTGCGTGATACCCGTATCCTGGTGGTTGAAGATCACCCGCAGGGTGCGAAATCCATGATGCAGTCCCTGCAGTCCATGGGGGCACATGTTCAGACTGTGGAACTGGCCGAACATGCCGAAGTGTGTCTTGCCAACCGCCGTTATGATGTCGTGATCGTTGATTATCAGCTGCCGGACATGGCAGGTACGGAATTACTGGGCAGTATTGCAAAATCGCAACCCAACGCCGGTCTTATCCTGCATACCGTTTTTGACAGTCAGGAAATTCGTGACGTAGTCAAAAGCTGTGGTGCCGTTTATCTTTCAAAACCCGCCAGCCGCATGGGGCTTGGGCAGGCGGTTGAATCCCTGTTGACGAAAGTGCATGTTGCTGAAGGCACCCTGTCAAAACGTATCTTGATTGTTGAGGACACAGCTTCTGTCCGGGATGTATTGCACCGTCAGTTGCGCCATTTGAATATTGACAGTTATGTCATGGTGGAAAATGGCATAGAGGCGTTGGCTGCTCTAGAGACTGAGGCGTTTTCAATGATTATCACGGATGTGCATATGCCGAAAATGGACGGGTTTATGCTGATGGATAAAATCCTGGAACAGGAGCAGTGGCGTACTGTTCCTGTGATTGCGCTCACCGCCGATGTACAGCTGATTAATGCTCGCGCCTATCTGCAGCATGGTTTTAAGGAATGTCTGCTGAAACCGGTTGCGCTGGATCAGTTGCGCCGCATGCTGCTGCGTTGGGGTGTAACGGAAAGTAAAGCCATCTGATGATAGGGGGGCTGTGCGCTGAATGATTTTCAGGCAGCAAAATTGTCCTATTGACCTTGGTGAAAGGGATCAGGAAAAGTTCTCTCCCCACAGGGAGGGGGTGGGTGAGGGGCAGGGCGATTTAAAAGTTGTTTTTTGGCTGGATTGCTTCGGCTACGCCTCGCAATGACGGATGAGCATGTCATTGCGAGCCATGCCTTCAGCAGGCATAGCC
>JANMDF010000148.1:0-2104 GCA_031376145.1 Alphaproteobacteria bacterium | reverse complement strand
ACCCTCACCCCGCCCTCTCCCCAGGGGGGAGAGGGAGAAGAAAGAAAGCCCTCCCCCCTGGGGAGAGGGTTGGGTGAGGGGCGATATTTGCATCATTCTATACTCATTTTGCTATATCTGTCTATGCTGGATCCCGGCGTTCGCCGGGAAAACGGATAGGATGCAAATTGCATCGCTGCGCCCCCCGAAACTATAGGAAGCTCTGCAAAAGCCCCCTGCCATCCTGAACGAAGTGAAGGATATCTTTGTAATTATTGAGATACTTCGCTGCGCTCAGCATGACATTACCCCCTTTTGCAGAGGTCCTATAAAAGCCTTACCTGGGTTTTCTAACCCTACGCCTCTTTCTGCCACCGTCCTGCATCATTCTGTTTATAATAAGTAAGGCTGTGGCCTTGCTGTTTCAGTTGCTGCCAGTAGGCGCGGGCGGCGGTTACATCTTCATGGTCGTGGCCATTAAAGACCACCAGCAGGCGTTCCAGGGCGTTGAGGTGCTGGGTTTGTTGCTGTTCCAGCAGTACCATAAAGGTTGCGCCGTTGGGTATAGTGTCTTCGGTCGTAAGCCACAGGGGCTGATGTTCCGGCTGGCCATCAGCACTGCTGCCATGCGGCAGAAAACTGTCGGGATCGTATGACCATAACATGGTATTGAGTGCCTGGACGCGTTCAGCACTGCCGCACAACACAACGCCGCGCTTATCCAGGGCAACAATTTTTTCCAGCAGTTTGGGTAAAGCCTGTTCCAGTGGCGTGCTCAGCAGGTGGTAAAAGGCAATGTCGGTCATACCTTGACCTCCTCCAAAAACCCACACAAACGCAACAACTCCTGTAGATGCCCCGGCACCGGTGCAGTGGCGGTAATGGGTGGCGCATCGCGGTTTGGATATAAAGGCACAGTGATGGTGCGGGCGTGCAGCTGCATGGGGGTGCCATCATGCACACTGCCATAAACAGGATCGCCAACAATCGGCCAGCCCATGGCGGCGCAATGCACGCGCAATTGATGGGTGCGGCCAGTCTTGGGAGATAAGGCCAGCCAAGTATAATCGTCATGCGCCCCCATAACAGTATAATCTGTAATGGCTTCCACGCCCGCATCGTTCACTTCCATCCACCAGCGGCGTTTATCGCTGGTCTGCTTGGCAAGCGGCAGGTTGATGCGTCCGCTGGCCGTATCCGGTTTTCCGTGTACAACAGCCCAGTACACCTTATCAACACTGCCGTGTTGAAACAGCATGCCCAGGCGGCGCAAAGCTTTGCGATGCCGCCCCAGAATAAGACAGCCGCTGGTGTCACGATCCAGGCGGTGTGCAAGGGCAGGGGGGGAGGGCAGGCCAAACTGCAGAAAATGAAAGTACTGCTCCAGATTTTCACCGCCGCCACTGCCCGCGTGTACTGGCAGGCCAGCAGGCTTATCCAGAATCAGCATCAGGCCGTCACGGTACAACAACCTTTTGAGGATATCCTCTTCACGCATCGGAGGCGGGTTGCGGATTCTTTTTTGCCTCTTTGCGGGCATGATAATAGTGAATAAAAGCAGGCGTGAGTGACAGGAGGATAATGGCAATCACAATCGCAATCAGGTATTTTTCCATTACGTCTGCCGGAATCACCTGCCCCAGGAAATATCCCATGAGTGGCAGGCCAATACACCACAGAATCGCGCCGACAACATTATAGATAAAGAATTTGCGGTACGGCATGGCACTGATACCGGCCAGAATCGGTATAAAAGTGCGTACCGCTGGTACAAACCGCGCCAGCACAATCGCCATGCTGCCGTGGCGTGCATAAAACAGTTCTGTGGAATGCAGGCTACGTGGATTGAACAGCTTATTTTTGGGATTGGAAAACCATCGCCGCCCCCAGCGGATACCGATGTAATAGGCAACGGCGTTACCGGCAATGGCGGCAATGGTTGATCCTAACGTCAGGGCAACAATACCGAAGGTTCCTTGCGATGCCAGAAATCCAGCAACAAACAGCAGGCTGTCGCCTGGCAGAAAAAATACCAGGCAGGATTCCAGAAAAATAATCAGCCACACACCGTAAACGCCAATGGCCTCAATGGCTTCCATTAACGTGCCGTCAAATCCTGGAATCA
>JANMDF010000145.1:0-8322 GCA_031376145.1 Alphaproteobacteria bacterium | reverse complement strand
GGCTGGATACGTCACATGCGCATTGGCACGCGCAATAACTGCTTGTCCGGTTTCTAAGGGCTGGCGCAATGCTTCCAGGGTAGGGCGATTGAACTCTGGCAATTCATCCAGAAATAGTACCCCATGGTGCGCCAGCGATATTTCGCCAGGCTTGGCGCGAATACCGCCACCAATCAGGGAAGCCGTGCTGGCGGTATGGTGCGGATCACGAAATGGGCGTTGCTGAATCAATTCACCTTCAGAGAGTAACCCCGCCACGCTGTGAATCATACTCACATCCAGAGCTTCGGCGGGGGTTAACGGTGGCAGGATGGTGGGCAGCCGTGCCGCCAGCATGGATTTTCCCGCACCTGGAGGGCCACAGAACAGGACATTATGGCCACCCGCTGCGGCAATTTCCAGGACGCGCTTACCGGTTTCCTGACCGCGAATGTCGGTAAGATCTAGACGGCTTTTGACGGCAGTGCCGGTTTTTATTGCGGGCGGGGATAATACCTGCACGCCCTTGGCATGGTTGATCAACGCAATCAGGGTGTCGGGCGCCAGAACGTCTATCTCCCCCGCCCAGGCCGCTTCACTGCCATTAGCCACAGGGCAGATCAGCCCGCGATCCTGGGCATGGGCATGAATGGCCGCCGGTAAGACACCACTCACCTGGGTTAGCCGGCCATCCAGTCCCAGCTCTCCCAGCACCAGATAACGCTCAATAAAATCCTGTGGCAACACATCCATCACAGCCAACACACCGCAAGCGATGGGCAGATCAAAATGACTGCCTTCCTTACTGATGTCTGCTGGCGACAAGTTAACGGTAATGCGTTTTGGCGGTAATGCCAGGCCAATGGCGTGCAGTGCAGCCCGCACCCGTTCGCGTGACTCCCCAACGGCTTTATCGGGAAGGCCAACAATCGTAAACGAAGGCAGGCCACTGGCCATGTGCACCTGTACATCAATGTCCAGCATCTCGATGCCTTGAAACGAAATTGTATTAACGTGGGCAACCACCGCCAGCCTCCAGAAAAACCTTGCTATTTCTTGTTGCCCGCCGGTACACCAAAAGGCAAGTAAAAGTTAAGGTTAATTCCCATTATGCGTTTTGAACACCGCCCCGCCAACGCCCTCCGCCCTCTTGAACTGATCGTAGGTGCGGCAAAATATGCGGAAGGCTCCTGCCTGGTAAAATGTGGGGATACCCATGTGCTGTGCACCGCCACGGTCGAAGAACGCATCCCGCCATTTTTGAAGAACACCGGCAAGGGCTGGGTGACAGCGGAATATGGAATGTTGCCGCGCTGCTCACCACAGCGGATTGATCGTGAAGCTGCCAAGGGCAAACAAAGTGGCCGCACCCAGGAGATTCAAAGGCTCATAGGCCGCGCCTTGCGCGCCGTGGTGGATGAAAAGCTGTTAGGGGAGCGGCAGATTCGAATTGACTGTGATGTCATCATGGCCGATGGCGGCACACGCACAGCGTCGATTACCGGTGGTTACGTCGCGCTGCATCTGGCGTGTCAGAAACTGGTGCAGGCTGGCACACTGAAAGCCATGCCGCTACGCGAACAGGTCGCCGCAGTGTCGTGCGGGATTACCGAGCATGGTGCGCTGCTTGATCTCGATTACAGTGAAGACAGCACCGCCCACGCCGATGCCAATTTTGTGTTCACCGCCAGTGGACAGGTCGTAGAGATTCAGGCCAGCGCCGAAGGAGCAACCTTCAGCCGCGATGCCTTCAACAATATGTATGTATTGGCGGAAAAAGGGATTGCTGATATCGTAACACTGCAAAAACAAGTGCTTGGGTTATAAAGTCATCACAGGCGTATCCGCCTGACTTCCCCACTCGCTCCACGAACCGTCATATACGGCTGCATAGGCATTGCCCAGCAGATACGCCGCAAAGGCCGCTGTTGGCGCGGTCACGCCGGAACCACAGGTTGTTATAAACGGGGCGTGCGGATCAATACCTGCCTGTTCAAAAACCATCTGCAAACCCGTAATATTCTTAAAAGTCCCACCCGCATTAAAGAACTGTCTGTATGGTATATTACAACTCCCTGGCATGTGGCCACTGCGCGTCCCCTGCCTTGGTTCAGGCTCGCTGCCACTGAATCTACCTGCACCCCGCACGTCAACGATTGCCCGTTGCGTGACATCTACAGACCGCACGGCCTCCATATTCAACAGCAATGCCGGATTGACAGAAGCCGTAAAACTGCTGCGTGCATAGGTGCGGGGTGTAGCCGACAGCGGCATATTATCGGCTTGCCACTGCCCAAGCCCACCGTTCAGGATAGATACCTGCTCATGGCCAAAATACCGCCACATCCACCAGGCACGCACCGCCCCCATCTGGTTGCTGTCATAGACAACCACATGCATATCATTGCTGACACCCAACCGACGGGCATGCTCGGTAAAAATTTGTGGACTGGGCAGCATATTTGGATATGGGCTGGTCATATCAGCAATCGCTGCCACATCAAAACGCTGTGCACCTGGAATATGGCAGTTTGAAAATTCCTGTGCTGCATCGCGCTGATCTGTCGGCAGAAAAAAGGTTGCATCCAGGATGCGCACCTCTGGATCTTGCAGATGGGAAAAAAGCCAGCCAGTGTCGACCAATGCCCTGGGAAACGTTTGTACAGTCATCACACGCCTCTTAGAATCTGTTATTGCAGTGCATCATAGATTGGAATAGTCCTGCAGCAAGATGTTTTGTGACTTAAGCGAATTACGCGATTTTTATGAAACCCGCCTGGGACGGGTGGTAAAAGCCGTATTGCGCCGAAAACTGCAGGCCTGGTGGCCGAGTATGACGGGTGAATGTATTGTCAGCCTGGGCTATGCTATTCCCCTACTGCGCCCATTGCAGCAGCAGACCACCCAGATTTTTGCCATCATGCCCGCCGGACAGGGTGTTATTGGATGGCCACGCGAAGGGCCTTATCGCAGTGCGCTTGCCTATGAAGGCGAATTGCCATTGCCGGATAACAGTGTTAACGCCCTGATCTTGATGCATGCCTTTGAACATACCGATAATTTACAATTTATGCTGGAAGAATGCTGGCGGGTGTTAACGGGCAACGGCTGTCTGGTAGTTATCGTACCAAACCGCCGAAGTCTGTGGGCGCATCTGGAGCGCACGCCCTTTGGCCAGGGCAATACCTTTCGGATTGGGCATATCAAGCGGTTGCTGCGTATTCACCGCTTCACGCCCATTCGCTATGACAGCGCCCTGTACATGCCACCGTTCAGGAATGGTTTGTCGCTGAAAGCCGCCGAAATCTGGGAAAAATTCGGATCCCGCTGGCTACCGGATATTGCCGGTGTATATATGATTGAGGCCAGGAAACGCTTGTACGCCCCCATTCGTTTTCAAAAACGGCGCGGTGCATTACCTGCGCTGTCGGAGGCTGTTAAACCAGCAGTGGGAGCTTCTGCAAAAGCACAGTGATCTTTCCTAAGTTACCAGGGCATTTACGCTCGCTTTGGTGTTGCCTCAAAATGGCACTCTTGTCGTATTGCAGATACAGTTTATAGCTGATTGTGAAGTTTAACTGCACCATCAACGACAACGCGTCATGCCGGATTTATTCCGGCATCCATTATAGCCAGTTGATGAATTAACTGCACATCATTACCACCGACTGACCAGCATTGAGCAGCGAGACACTACACGTCCTGCCGAGGAAGCCCGGACAATAATGTATTCAACCCATGCTGCAAGTACTGCAGATGAGCAGGGCTTTCTATTTTCAGACCAAAAACATCGCGCACATAAAATGTATCAACAGCCAGTTCCCCAAAAGTAGAAATTTTCGCACTGGCAATTTGCACTCGATGCTGCCACAGCCACGTCGTAAGATGGTACAGGAGTCCCGGGCGATCTGCAGCCGTAATCTCAACCACTGTGTACTGCTTGCTCAGATAATTGTCGATGACCACCTGTGGTGTGATATGCTTCGCAGTGACAGGCTTTAGGCTGTCACCCATCGGCATCCCAGAATCTTTTAATGCCAGCCGGATTTTACCCAGCATACGATCCAGTTGATCTGGCCATTGAAAGGCGTTGCCCTTATCTTGAATAAAAAATGTATCCAGAATCAATCCATTGAGCAGCGTATGAATCTGTGCATCAACAATGTTGGCCTGACATTGACTCAATGCACCCGTAATCCGGGCAAACATGCCGGGTTGATCTTCAGCACAGATGACAATTTCCGTTGCGTCGCGTCCAGCTTGATTTTCATAAGCCAGAAAAGGTACCTGAATAATATCCGGATGACTGCGAAGCCAGCGCAAATGCTGTTCCTGCCGCATAGGTGGTGTGGCCAGGAAATATGAATCCGGAAGAATGCCCAGCCAGTGTTCAATACTGGCCTGATCCCAGTCACTTAAATGTAAAACCAGATCCTGTTTCAATCGTGCAATTCTTGATTCACGACCGGCAGTCAGCAGTCCACCACTGAGAATATCTTCTGCTGCGTAAAAAAGTTCCCGCAGCAGGGATGTTTTCCAGGAATTCAGTAATGATGGGTTCGTAGCTTTAATATCAACAACCGTCAGAATCAGCAGCAGTTTCAAACGCTCCAGCGTCTGTACTTCTGCTGCGAAGGCACGTAAAGTATCAGTATCGGTAATGTCCCGTTTTAATGCAAATGTGCTTAAGAGCAGATGCTGTTCAACCAGCCAAGCAACCATATTAGTTTCACTGTCGTTAAAATCAAACAATGGACATAACCGACGCGCAATCTCAGCACCCAGGTGAGAGTGATCACCACCACGTCCTTTGGCAATATCATGCAGAAAAACAGCCATGAACAAAATGCGCGGGTTGCTGATATTGGCGCACAGTGACGATGCCAGTGGAAACATGTCCCTTAGTTCTCCATGCATCAGGCGATGCAAGAGAAAAACGGCTGCCAGTGTGTGCTCATCAACCGTATAAACATGATATTGATCATACTGCATCAGACCAGTGATTCTGGCAAAATCAGGAATAAAAGCACCGAGAACACCGCTGTCACTCATCAGTTTCAGAGCTTTTTCCGCGTAAGGGGCATGGCAGAGAATTTCCAGAAACATGGCTGTATTATTGGGATCTTTCCGAAAGGCCTCGTCGATCTGGTGCAGGGTGCTTTTAATAGCACGCATCAATAACGGGCTGAAATCATACCCGCGCCGCGCCGTGTATAAAAATGCTTTCAGAATAGCCGTCGGATAATGATCCAGGGTGCGCATGTTCGGAATCGTCAGGCATTCGTGATAAATGAAATATGGCAAATCCACACCGATGCTGCCAACATACTGGTGCTGTTGTACAGGCTGCAGTGTCTGCTGTATCTGCTGCACAACCGCTGCGTTTGTGGTAGAAACAAAGCGGGCAAACAGATGGTACTGCTTCATCAGGCGCTCAACGCCTCTGATATGACTGCGCTCCCGGTATCCAAGGCGTTGCGCCATATCTGGCTGCATCACAAAATTCAGGGTATTATCAGGTTTATGGGTGATAAAATGTAGAGCGCACCGCATGCTGAGCATGAACTGCTGTGCCTTTTGCAGCCTTCGCGCCTCCATGCTACTGATCCACCCCTGTACAGCAAGATCTGAGAATGTGTAGCACTTTGCCGCTGCCTTTCCCAACCAGAGCATCATATCCAGATCACGGAGCGCACCCCGGCTTTCCTTCAGGTTTGGCTCTACCACGGAATAAGAATTCTTAAATTTCAGATGCCGCTGGCGTTGCTCGTCCACTTTGGCGGTGACAAACTCCAGGAGATTATTGCGCATCACCTTTTGAAAAAAATGTTGCCAGGACGTGGCAAAAAACGCCTGATCTCCCCACAGAAAGCGCGCATCCAGCATTGCTGTTGCTGCCATATTATCATTTTTAGCATGTTGGATCATTTGCAGGGGGGTGCGCACGCTGTGCCCGACCTTCATACCAGTATCCCAAAGGCATTGTATCAGCCTGTTGATGAGTCTGGTTTTTGCCGCATCACGCGGCGTAACGATAATCAGCAGATCGATATCGGACTTTGGGCAAACACAGCTGCGGCCATAACCACCAACGGCGGCAACGGCAAACGGACGGGATGCGGGTTCGCCCTGCATGACATGATCACACAAAGCGCGAATAACCGCATCCAGAAGCTTGGCAAATGCGGCGGTAGTCTCAAGACCGTCACGCCGCTGCCAGAATTCTTCCGCCAGCCGCGCATATTCCGTGCTGAAATATTGACGCACCAACGCTGCAACTGCCTGATCATCATCGGCAGCTATAGATTTCAGTTGTTGCAGCAGGTGCCGACGACTATGCTTATGGGACATTGACCGTATATTAACAGGCTTTACAAATGTTGCATCGTGAAATTGTACTGGATACGGAAACAACAGGCTTGGATCCGGCCTTTGGCCATCGTCTTGTAGAGATTGGCTGTGTTGAGCTGCATAACCTGATCCCAACAGGACGTGTATTTCACCATTATATCAATCCTGAGCGGGATGTCCCTGCAGAAGCTGAACGTGTGCACGGGTTATCCGCTGCGTTTTTACAGCAACACCCGCCATTCTCCAGTATTGCCCTGGAATTTATGGCGTTTATTGCAGACGCGCCGCTGGTTATCCACAATGCTGATTTTGATTTGAAATTCCTGAACGCAGAACTGGCACGCCTAAAGTTGCCAGGAATCCCCAGAGATCGTGCGCTTGATACCGTCAAAGTCGCCAGAAAGAAGTTTCCAGGCGCACGGGTAAGTCTGGATGCATTGTGCAGCAAATTTAACGTTGATAACGGTAACCGCGACAAGCACGGCGCACTGCTGGATGCGACGCTGCTGGCCGAGGTATATCTGCATCTGTGCGGTGGGCGTCAACCTGGTTTACTGGAAAACAGCAGCGATGCTGAACAGCTGCAGGCGAGTACTGCGACCATCAATCGGATATACCGTCCGGCAAGACCACACATGCCAAACTCTGCTGAGCACCAGCAACACGCAGCCATGCTGGAAAAACTAACAGATCCCCTATGGAAGAAAGCGGGCTAAGCCACGCCCACCGTTTCAACACGCTCTAAATTCTGTTGATATAATGCCATGAAATCAATTGGCTGCAACATCATCGGCATGTAACTGCCATTGGCAGTGGTCTGTGCTACAATCTGCCTGGCAAAGGGAAAAAGAAATTTCGGACATTCAATCAGCAGTACAGGGCGTAAAATCTCCGGGTTGATGCTGCGCAAACCAAAAACACCTGCATAACTCAGATCCAGCGCAAAAACGGGGGCATCCTGTTGTTTAGCATTAGCGTGAACACGCAACACGACTTCGTAGGCATCATCGGCAATTTTTTCAGCATTGATGTCGATACGCAGATCAATCTGTGGTTCCACTGTATTATTGGCACGACGCGGCAGCCCAGGATTTTCAAAAGACAGATCTTTGACGTACTGCGTCAGCAGCTCAAATTCAAACCGCTGCACGGCATCGCCTGATGATGCAGCACTGGCCTGCAGCGTGTCAGCAGATTTCTCATTTTTTGCCATGACGGGTATTCCTTGTAAAAAGTAATCATTTTTCTTGCACGTTCTCATAGCCTACATCACAATGCGCGCAAAGTAAAAAGGTTGAATGACTGATGATTGACATTTTCTTATTCGCGGCAATAGCCATCTTTTTCTTCATGCGTTATAAAAGCGTGCTTGGCCAGCGCCCTGACGATTCTGTAATAAACCAGCAGAAAGATAATATTATTACGTTAGCACGCGACGTAACCCCAAAGGGTGATGCAAAGTCAGATCCAGCCATGCAGGGAAAATTGTCCCTGTCCAACAGCCTTGATCTTCTGCGGCAAACGGATCCCAGTTTCGATGAGAAAACGTTTTTGCAGAATGCAAAAGCAGCATTTACCTTCATTATCGGCGCATACGCCAGTGGTGATACCGACACCCTGAAGCCTCTGCTGGCACCGGCTGTTTTCAAGACCTACGCTGGTGCTATTACTGCGCGAAACAGCCAGGGAGAAACACTGGAGTTTGTCATTGAGCGCATTAAAGATGCGGCCATCAGTAAGGTAAATCTTAAAAACAGCCTGGCCACTGTCACCGTAGAGTTCTTGAGTGAACAACAGCAGATCGTTCGTGCTGCTGACGGTACAGTGATCAGTGGTGATCCGGATTTACTGGAAGATGTCCGAGATATATGGACGTTCCAGCGGGATGTTCAGAAGTCTGACCCAACCTGGCTGCTGATCGCCACACAACAAGCCGTTGTATGATGCGGTTTTGCATCATTGTGCTCTCTAGTCTACTGATTGCAAGTAACG
>JANMDF010000135.1:0-7441 GCA_031376145.1 Alphaproteobacteria bacterium | reverse complement strand
TCCTTGCAGGCATTAATATCGTATTGATTGCTTTTTTCGCTAGGAATTATCTAAAAATAATTGTCAACACGGCCTAGCCCCGCAACCTGCTACAGGACATCACTATTAACACCTTCTTTGTTTTATCGGAATTAACAAAGCCGTCCTAATAAATGATGACATCGGTCATATCTGTAATGTCGTACAGCTGTTACAGATAAAACACCTCACCACACCCTACCCCCCAGGCTTCTAAGAATTGCTGCAAGTGCGGTTTCTCCTGACAGTGCTGTTGCAGGAAGGCGATGACATCTTCCACCGCCTGATTGTAACCGGCAGTGGAAAGACCACCACGATGCTGCTGCCAGCGGAGATAAACCAGATAGGTATTGATCACATCTGTTTCACAGTAATCGCGAATTTCCTCTAATTTACCGTCATCATACATCGGCGCAACCTGGCTGCCATCGACACCGAATTTGCCAGGAAATCCCAGTACACTGCATATTTCATTGAGTTTCAGGCGGGCAGACGCGCCAAAATCACTTAAGGCATCCAGCAGATCACAATGCCAGTCGAGGCTGTAGCGACTGTTGTACGAATTCCATTTATCCCCGGCCATATGCAGAAACGGTGCACTGATCCCGTGCACCATCGCACGGTATTTCAATACCGGCAGATCAAAAGTACGCCCGTTAAAACTGACCAGACGGGGTTTTTGTCGCTCAACATACCGGAAAAATCCGGTTAACAAGTCTTTCTCATTGGCATCCACCATGCCGCCGGAACGAATATCCCGCAAGGTATACTGTTCGTGCCCACCTTCACGGGCAATCTCTGCTTCCAGAAAACTGATGGCTACAACTTTATGAAAAGGCTGGCGCAGAAAGTCATTGCGGCCATCGGTGACCTCCAGATGATAGCGGCTCAATTCCTCGCGTCTGGCCTGAATATCAGGATCTGTAAACCCCGTCAGATTCGGAGCAGCATCCGTATCAGGAATGGTTTCAATATCAAAAACAAATAAGGTCTGGTGTTGCATGGCAATACTATTTCAGGCTGGCACTGCATCGTCAAGGTTGTATACAAAAGACCATGCAACGCCATTTCTCTTACACCTTCACCATTGCCTTTGCCGATACCGACAGCGGCGGGGTTGTTTACCACACCCGCTATCTGGAAATTGCCGAAAGGGCACGGTCACAGATGCTGCAGGAGCTGGGCACCAGCAACACAGCACTGCTTGCTGAAGATACCCTTTTTGCTGTGCAGCATATGGATGTGACGTATCATCAGCCCGCCCGTCTGGATGATGTCATGACGGTTGACACACACATAAAAAACTATAGCGGTGCGCGCTTGCAGCTCTTGCAGGTGATTCTAAGCCCTGCTAAGACCACCCTGGTCACCGCGCAGATAACATTGGCTTGTCTTAATCAGCAAGGACGGCCAAAGCGCCTGCCGCATTCACTGATAAAAACATTTAATAACAATATATAAGCTCCAGGAGTTAAGGTTTTATGGAACCCGTTCAAGCCGCCGCCCTTGCTGGCTCCGTCGCCCCGCACAGTCTGTCCATGATTGGCCTGTTCATGATGGCCGATTGGGTTGTTAAATCGGTCATGATCATGCTGTTGCTGGCCTCTGTGTGGTGCTGGGCAATTATTATCAACAAGCGGGTTACTTTTCGTGGCGTTTTCAAACGCTCCAGCAAATTTGAAGAAGCTTTCTGGGCAAGCAGTTCTTTAGAGGATCTCTATGCCCGTATTGGTCAGCAGCCTAAAGACCCGAAAGCCGCCGTATTCTGTTCCGCGATGCGTGAATGGCAGCACAGCAACACCGCTTCTGCCGCCAGTAAAAAAGATGCTTCCCTGAAAATCAGCCTGCCACAACGCATTGATCGTGTCATGCGGGTGACTATTGCCCGTGAGATGGAATACCTCGAACGCTCTATGCCTTGGCTGGCTTCCGTGGGTTCGGTTTCCCCCTTTATCGGGCTGTTTGGTACTGTGTGGGGTATCATGAACAGCTTCAGTGCCATTGCCAGTATGAAAAATACCTCGCTGGCCGTTGTCGCTCCCGGGATTGCCGAGGCTTTGTTTGCAACTGCTCTGGGGTTGATCGCCGCGATTCCGGCGGTGCTGGCCTATAACTGGTTATCGGGCGATCTGGAACGGTTTAACGGTCAGCTGGAATCGTTTGCGGATGAAATGAATGCCATTCTTTCCCGCCGTCTTGAAGATAAATAATTAAAAATATATACAAAAAGGGGATTTATCATGGGCGCACAACTGGGTGGTGGGGGCAGAGGCCGCCGCAAGCACCGGATGGTGACTGATATTAACGTCACCCCGCTTGTCGATGTCATGCTGGTGCTGTTGATTGTTTTCATGGTCACTGCGCCGATGATGACATCCGGTGTGCCAGTGAATCTACCGGAAACTGATGCGGCCAATATCAGCAGTAACGAAGAGCCCTTGGTCGTAACCGTCACGCAGAAAGGTGATGTCTACCTGCAGGAGTCCACTATTAAAATGGACGAATTACCGGCGCGGCTACAGGCGATTATTGGCGAGAAAAAAGATACGATTATCTATATTCGTGGCGATAAAACTGTACCATATGGCACCATGCTGCAGGTAATGGGCACGGTTAATGCCGCCGGTTTCAGCAAAGTGTCCCTTGTCAGCGAATCCAAGCGTTAGGCTCTGATATGCAGCGGTCAGTTCTGGCCTCCCTTGCTTTACATGTCCTGGCTATTCTGGTGGCAGTTTTTGGCCTGCCCTTGACACGCGAACTGCCCCCGCTGCCGGATCAACCGATTATGGTCAGCTTTGCCGATCCCGGTGAGATTGCCAAGCTGCCAAAACTGGCAAAAGCTGATCCCACCCCACCAAAGCCGGTAAAGAAACCGGAAGTGAACACGGAAATCAAGCCTAAACCAGCCAGCAAAGTTGAACCTAAACCTGAACCACCAAAGCCAGTGGAAAAGAAGCCTGAGCCAAAGCCTGAGCCTCCTAAACCAGAATCGAAACCCGAGCCGAAGCCGAAGCCGGAACCGAAACCAACGCCAAAGAAACCTGAACCGAAGAAGCCCGAGCCCAAAAAGCCGGAACCTGTAAAAAAGGCTGAAGCCAAAAAAGAACCCGCCAAAACGCCGCCAAAAAAACCGGTGGAAACCCGTGATGATTTTGCCAACAGCATTCTGAAAAGTATTGAACCCCATCAGCCTGCAAAGCAGTCCGAAAAAACCAAGACTGGCAATACACCGCCGGTGGGCGATGAAAATGCCATTGATAATATTTTATCCGCCGGTGAACTGGATGCTTTGCGCCGACAGTTGTCACAATGCTGGAATTTCCCGGCTGGTGCACCGAATCCGGAAAATCTGCTGGTAAAAGTTGAGGTTGAAGTCAACCCGGATCGAACCGTGCGTGAAGCAACCGTTGTGACCGATTATGCCCGCAGCAGTGATCCGTTTTACCAGGTGGCGGCTGAGAGTGCTTTGCGCGCCGTCTTAAGCCAGAGTTGCAGTCCCCTGGCGTTGCCGCTTGGTAAATATGAAGAGTGGAAAAACTTTACCCTGATTTTTGATCCGCGCCTGATGGTGGGGTATTAAACTATACCAAAATGAGTATAGAATGATGCAAATATTGCCCCTCACCCCGCCCTTTTAGGGAGAGGGTTTTCTTTCTTCTCCCTCTCCCTTTTAGGGAGAGGGCGGGGTGAGGGTTACTGTATGCGTCATTATATAATCATTCAGCTATATATCAAACAAGTCCGCCTGCGCTCCTGGTGACGGCAGTCCCAGATGCTGATACCCCTTGGCCGCCAGCATCCGGCCACGGCTGGTGCGTAAAATATAGCCCTGCTGCATAAGATATGGCTCGATAATATCTTCCAGCACATCGCGATGCTCAGACAGGGCAGCCGCCAACGTTTCAACGCCAACCGGCCCACCGTTGTAATGATCAATAATCAGACGCAGATAGCGGCGATCCATTTCATCCAGCCCCCCACGATCAATATTGAGGCGATCCAGGGCAGCGTTGACATGCACGGCTTCAATACTGCCCACGTTGGCAACAACGGCAAAATCCTGGATGCGGCGTAATAATCTTCCGGCAATGCGCGGTGTCCCCCGTGCCCGTTCCGCCACAACCAGTGCCGCATCATTCTGCAGGGATAACTGCAGCTTACTGGCGCCCCGCTGTACAATCTGCTGTAATTCTGCGGGCGCATAAAAATCCAGCCGCAGCGGAATGCCGAAACGATCCCGCAAGGGATTGGTCAGTAAACCAGAACGCGTTGTTGCCCCCACCAGGGTAAAGTGTGGCAGATCAATACGAATGGAGCGCGCTGCAGGCCCTTCACCAATAATCAGATCCAGTTGAAAATCTTCCATGGCGGAATACAGGACTTCTTCCACCTGCGCCGGCAGGCGGTGAATCTCATCAATAAACAGGACATCATGGTGTTGCAGATTGGTGAGCAGGGCTGCCAGATCCCCTGCCTTGGTAATCATGGGGCCGCTTGTCGCACGAAAGTTCACCCCCAGCTCCCGTGCCACGATTTGTGCCAGCGTGGTTTTTCCCAGCCCGGGAGGGCCATAAAACAGCACGTGATCCAGCGCACGGCCACGCTGCTTGGCAGAATCAATAAAAATTTTCAGGTTGGCACACAGTTCAACCTGGCCAATAAAATCACTCAGTAATTGCGGGCGCAGGCTGACATCCAGGACTTCATCCCCCTGTTTTTCCGGAGTCAGCACACTGTCCTTACGTGCTTTCATGCCGCCAGGTCTTTCAGTGATTGTCGGATCAGGCCTGATAAGTCTGGCGTTTTTTCAGCATCCTGTAATTGTCTGGCAACCACCGTCATGGCTTCCAGGCGACCATAACCCAGATTGGTCAATGCCGACACTGCATCCTGCAACAGGGCGTTGTCGCTGCCATAGGCAATGCCAGCGGTAATAGTACTGTCAGCTTTGCTGGTTGCTAACGCTATAGGGCTACGTTTGCCCATTTTATCCTTCAATTCAGTCAGGATACGTAACGCCAGCTTTGGCCCCACCCCATCGGCACGGGTCAGCATGGCCTTATCCTGTGCCAGAATCACCTGCTGCAGTTGATCTGGCGGCAGTACCGACAGAATCGACAAGGCAACTCGGCCACCCACGCCCTGAACCCCCGTTAAAATCTCAAAACAATCCAGTTCCGCCTGGTCAATGAATCCATACAGATGGATATGATCTTCACGCACATGGGTAATGATATGCAACCGTACCATACTGCCATCGGTTGGCAATGCCGTCAGGGTGCGCCCCGAAGCAAAGGCTTTATAGCCCACGCCCTGTACGTTAAGGACAGCATAGTCCGCGTGCAGGCTATCCACCAAACCAATCAATGCGGCAATCATGCCCGCACCGATATTTTGGGCGCAGTGGCATGATGGGCATCGCAAATCGCCACAGCCAACGCGTCCGCCGCATCCGCCGTTGCCGCCCGTGCACCTGGCAACAGCAGGTTTACCATATGCTGCACCTGCTGTTTATCAGCATGTCCTGCGCCCACCACTGTTTTCTTGATGGTATTGGCGGCGTATTCATGCAGGGGCAGATCGGCATAGGATGTTGCCAGCATAATGGCACCGCGTGCCTGCCCCAGGATCAAGGCTGATCTGGGGTTGCTGTTGACAAACGTTTCTTCCAGTGCCGCCTGGTGCGGCTGATACGTACTGAACACCGTCTGCAGGAACTTGAAAATATAGTGCAGGCGATCTGCCATGGCCAAAGCCGGGGGTGCTGAAATGCGGCCACAGGCAACATACTGCAGGCGGTTGCCGTTCTGGTCAATAACACCCCAGCCGGTATGGGTCAGGCCGGGGTCAATGCCAATAATACGGGTCATAGTGCCAGTTTCTGCATAATAGCCTCTGGAATATCAAAATTCGCACATACCTGCTGCACATCGTCCAGATCATCCAGGGCATTGATGAGCTTCAGAACGCTGGCGGCACTCTCTTCATCCAGCGTTACCATTGTTTGTGGAACCCAGGTAAATTTTGCACTGTCCGGCGCACCGAACCGTTGTTCCAGAGCATCACGTACACTATGGAGATCCTGTAAGGCACAATGTATCTCATGCGTTGTGTCATTAGATTCAACATTCTCCGCACCTGCCTCCAGCGCAACTTCAAAGATGGCATCTGCACTGCCTGCTGACGCAGGATAAAGAATCTGACCAACATGGTGAAAGCTGAAGGCAACGCTGTTGCTTTCCCCCAATGCTCCCCCGTACTTGCTGAACAGAGAGCGGACTTCAGAGGCCGTGCGATTGCGGTTGTCTGTTAACGCCTCAACGATCACCGCAACCCCCTTGGCGCCGTAACCTTCATAGCGAATTTCTTCGTAATTGGCGTCATCTGCGCCCTCGGTGGCTTTTTTAATTGCCCGCTCCACATTATCCTTTGGCATATTGTTGACACGGGCATCCAAAATAGCCGCCCGTAGACGCGGGTTCATCTCCGGGTCGGGCAAGCCGGTTTTGGCCGCCATAGTAATTTCGCGGATAATTTTGGTGAAGATTTTCCCGCGCTTGGCATCCTGTGCGCCTTTGCGGTACATGATATTTTTGAATTGGGAGTGGCCGGCCATAATACACGTATATTTATCTGGATATCAAATGAGCTGGATGTTAAGCGACACGGCACCAGTTGTCTAGGGCGTGTCGTCAGTTAAAATGAGAATGCCATTTCGTTTTAACTGACGACACACCCCAAGTTGAGATTTTTTTAATCATTCCAGCATACTTTTGACCAAGGGTACACGCATGTCTTTTGAAAGCTTCTCAACGCTGAAAGTACTGGTAGTCGACGACAATCGCAATATGCGCGGTCTGTTGCGTACCCTGCTGAATAATTTTGGTATTCGCGATATCCTGGAAGCGGCAGACGGTGATGAAGGGTTCCGCCTTTTTCAACTGTCCCGCGTGGATATTGTTCTGTGTGATCTCAACATGGAACCCGTGGATGGTTTTGAAATGATTCAGCGTATCCGCAATCACGATATCAGCAAAGATCCTTACGTCCCTGTTATTGTGCTGACAGGTCATGCCGAGCCGGTTTATGTCAAACGTGCCCGGGATGCCGGGATGAATGAATTCATGGTAAAACCCATCACCGCCGATGCATTACGTAAACGCTTAAACATGATCATGGAAAACCCGCGTCCATTCGTCAGTGCCAATAGTTATTTTGGCCCCGATCGCCGCCGCAAGCCACGGATGTTTGACGGGCCTGAGCGACGCGGGGATTATATTCGTTAGGCTCTGTTGACAATTTAAAAAGTAGAGTTAAATCTTTCCAATAAAAGTAATAATTGTTGGGAGTGCGTTATGAGCAACGAACGGCGACAGTATTTGACGGATGAGTGTTGGGCTCTGGTATCTAGGTATTTTCCTGA